>JBEBSM010000106.1:0-10539 GCA_040394315.1 Lujinxingia vulgaris | reverse complement strand
TCTCGTGCGCGAGCCCTATTTCTGGCCCATGGCACTCGCTGCCGAAGAAGGCGCACTGATTTCAGACCATATCCGCTCGCACGGCGTCGATCTGCGACACGATGAACAAATCACACAGCTAAAACCAGACGCTCAGGGCAGAATCGCGTCGGTTTCAACCGACAAGAACAATGAATTCCCCTGTCAAAGGCTCGGTATTTGCGTCGGTGTTCAGGCCAATATCGACTGGCTAAAAGACGTAACAACACCTCCCGACATCGACCGCGGGCTTCTGGTAAATCGTTCCTTCCAAACCAGCCTGCCCAACGTTTTTGCCGCCGGCGATTGTACCGAAATCATTCTTTCCACCGAAACAACCCTGCTTGAAACCATCTGGTACTCCGCAAAACTACACGGCGAATCCGCTGCGCTCGCCATGATGGGCGACCATGTCAATTACCGTCCGCCTATTTTCTACAACAGCTCAAAATTCTTCGACGTCGAATACACCACCGTCGGCCAGGTCGTTACGCCGCCCGAAGGCTCGCGTGCGCTATTTCGAAAAGATCCCAAAAAACTCATCACCCAACGTATCGTCTATAGTGACCAACAGGTAATCGGCTTTAATATGCTCGGCTCACGCTGGGATCACGCGGTTTTACAACGCTGGATAGCACAGCGCCGCGACATCGAATTCGTTCGAAATCACCTCCACGAAGCCCAGTTTGATTTCGAATTTGGACGCGCAAAGCTCCACAACATGGATGAAGTAGAGGTAGAACTATGAGACAAAAAGGTTCCATTGGCTGGCTCAAACACGACATCACAAACCGCGGAATCACCGCGTGGATGCTCACCCTCTTTCTGCTCGCGTTTTACTTCTTCCTGCATTACGGCGGACGACAATTCGGCAGCTTTTACATGCCCGATATTTTTACTTCCGTCGCACATCTGCTGCACATCCCCGACAAATGGAAGCTCTACGGCCTGATCTACACCCTGGCCATCACGATCGGCGGCATTTATGTAATCCGAAAATACCGCCACAATCGCTACCAGACCGTGCGCACCCTGGTCGTCATTTTTATCCAGGGCACATTTGCCTTCTCGATTCCGTGGATTCTCCAGATTTTTGAGCAACCCGAATACTATTTCAGCTATTTGTGGCCGCTTAAAATCGAATATTTTTATCCATGGACCATCATCAAGATGCCGCTGCCGTTTATGCTCTACAGCCTGCTCGGATCTCTGATCATGGTTCCGATACTCGGTTTTTTCTACGGCAAACGCTGGTATTGCTCCTGGGTCTGTGGCTGCGGCGGGCTTGCAAATACGGCCGGCGAGCCGTTTAGACATCTGACAAGTAAGTCGAGTGCGTCGTGGAAGTTCGAGAAATGGGCCATTCACATCACCCTCATCCTTGCCCTATTTACGACAGCGCTCGTCATCGCAACCTACGCCGTCGGCCATGATTACCCCAGATTCGCAGAAACCGCCGCCAGCGTTCAATCCTTCTACGGATTTGTCTTCGTCACCATGATTTCTGGAATCGCCGGCGTCGTCCTCTACCCCATTGGCGGCACACGCGTCTGGTGTCGAAACTTCTGCCCGATGGCGGCAATGCTCGGACTGATCCAGAAATTTAGTCGTTTTAGAATCCGCGTTAAAAAAGACATGTGCATTTCCTGCGGTCTTTGCACAAAATACTGCGAAATGGGTATCGACGTTCGCGCCTACGCCCAGAAAAACCAGGATTTCGCCCGCGCCTCGTGTGTCGGCTGTGGAATCTGCGCCGAAGTCTGCCCACGCGGTGTTCTTCGCCTTGAAAACGTTCGGAAAAAAGATCCACAAGAACTCACCATGGATATACTCATCGACCAGACCTACAAGTCCTGAAACAAAAAAATCGCCCGGTATCTTCTCGATACCGGGCGATTTTCTTTTCACTAACTTCTCGTCTTAATCCACAGACAAAAAATTATTCAGCTACAACTTCTGCTGCGGCTGTCGGCGCGGGAGCCGTAAAGTTCAGCTTCATCAAGACTTCTTCCTTGATGAGATCGTCGGCCTTTCCTTTGTACGAAATATTAAAATCTGAACGCTTGAGCGTAAATTCGCTGCTCGTCGTCAACTTTCCGTCGGCAACCGTAATCGTCGCAGGAAACTGAATTTCCTTCTTCACGCCACGAAGGTCAAGATTTCCTTTCACCGTGTGCGTTGCGCCATCGGCCGCATTTTCTACGATCGATGTCGATACGAACGTTGATTTCGGATACGTTGCGACGTCAAAGAAATCTGCACTTTTAAGATGGTCCGTCAGCTGGTCGTTATCCGAGAAAACACTAACCGTGTCGACCTCGAAATTGACGCCCACCAACTTGCCGTTCGCATCCATCGAAGCAGTACCGCTCCATTCCGTAAAGCCACCGGTATGATCACCGGTTACTTTCGCTCCAACGAATCCAATCGATGAGCCTTCCTTTTCAAACGCAACCTGTGTCAACGCCTGCTCAACCTCAACCGGCGCTTCTTCCTTCTCAACGGCTGCAGGTTCTGACACAGCCGCTGCCGGCTTGTTATCAATTTCACTCTTACATGCGGCTGCAAACGTCATTGCAAGGGCAAGCATCAAAACCAGTGTTTTCTTCGACATCTGTAGTACTCCTTAAATCTTTTGTATTGTTGTCTGCTGTTACTTTTCGTCAATTTCAGCAGCTTCTTTCCACGATTGCGGCACCGGATGAGGACGACCCTCAGAATCAATGCACACCGCGATTACTTCACCTGCCGCAAGCACTGCACTATCATGCTTTCGAATGATTTGCTGCCCAAAAGTCAGGCTCGTTCGACCGACCGTCTCAATCCAAAGACTGACCGCCAACTCATCGAACACATGCGCAGGCCGTAAATAATCCACACTTACCTTGCGAACAATAAAAGAAAGGCCGGCATCCGTTAAATCCTGCATGCCGACTTCCTTCATCGCCATCCAGCGCGCGTGCTCAAAATAATTCAAGTAAACCGCATGGTTTACGTGATTAAACGCATCAAGCTCATAACCCCGAACAATAATATCCGTCATAAATGGCGAACTTTTCTTCATTTTCGGAAACCTTTTTGATGGTGGGTTTGTTAACAACTTTCAAGTAAACAGGCTCAAGGACAACCGAGCCTGTCCAAATTTTACGAACACTTTACTGACGCATAAGACGCGCAAAAGGAAGTCAAGACGATGGGATCTTCAGCACAACCTACTTTTTGCCCAATCTGTAAAAAAGAAGCCGCCAGACGACCACAAAACCCAGCCCACCCGTTTTGTTGCCACCGTTGCAAACTCCTCGACTTGGGCTCCTGGTTCGATGAATCCTACCGTGTCCCGGTTGTCGGCAGCTTCGCAGACGCAGAGCTTGCCGATTTCCCGGATGGTAACGACGACGGATACAATTAATTCCCCGCCGATCCAAAGAAAAAGCCATTGTTCTCAAAATCAAACAATGGCCTTACACCTGCTTTTGGGTTTTTCCGATCGTTATTTTGCGTAATGCTGAGAAATCAAACGCTTACGCACCGAGCGTTTTTTAACGGATTTCGGCAGGAAGCTCGCGGCGCAGATTCACGGAAATCTCCGTGTTCGCGTCACGCCCGACGTCAACATTACGGATCCAGCGCTGATGATCCGGCTTGATGATTTCGACAAAGTATTTACCCGACACGACACGCAACGGCGAGGTCATCTCTTCTCGAATTTCAATGACTTCCGTTGATTCCTGCTCGCGTGGATGAAGCCGAATCGTCACATCACTTTGTTCAACCTTGAACTGAACCGTTCCGTAAAACGTCTGTGCCGTCAGCGCGATATCCAACACCAGCGGCTCGGCCTCCGTGAGGGTAATCGTTTCTTTACGCGGAAGATGATCCGTTCGCTCGATTTCGATCACATATTCGCCCGGTGCAAACGCCACATTCTCTAAATTTGCCCCACGCGCAACCACATAACCATCGATCCGAATCGTTGCATCGGCAGGTTTCGTCTGCACCGTCAGCTTTGGCCAGGGCGTCGCTCCCTTACACTCCCGAATGCCAACCTCCGCCTCTTTCAACACGTCTTCTTCCTTACCCTGCGCAATATACGCCCGATACAATACCGTCGCCCTTGCGCATTCCTTTTTCTGGCGCAAAACCTCCGCCAGATTGAAGTGCGCCAGCGGATACCGATCCCCTGCCAGCCGTATTACGTTCTCATAATGGGGAATCGAACGCGTAAGCGCACCTGCCGACGCCAGCCGATTTGCCTGCACAAACTCGCGATACGGGTCCAAATTACCGCCGCTTTGAGCCTGTGCAGAACCTCCAACCATCAGAACCAACAATAATACCGCCGCCCCGCTCACAACACTTCGCATATCTACCCTCGAACTTCTGCGACATCATCCAACTAAATTTGATTTCATTCACTCAATGGCTCAGATCGTATCCTAATTTTACTTTTGAATCCACTGCACACGCACATTGCCCCGATGAGAATTCTCATCGGGGCAATGTGCGTTCTAAAAATCTCGGTATCGTTCACCTGGATTTCCCCTCAACTTTCTATGTTCTAATCCTTTTACAAAACACGTCGTCCGCGAATCAGGCTGATTAACACCGAAATCACGGCCAACACCAAAAGGATATGAATGAATCCGCCAATCGTGTAGCTCGAGATCAGACCAATAGCCCACAAAACAACCAGTACAACGGCAACAGTCCACAACATTTTTGACCTCTACGTTTTTACATCTCTCAGAGCCTCAATGTTTACAAAAAACATCAAGCTCCCTCAATCGATCACGCCGTATCATTGCCCGGTTCACAATGCACTAAACAACGGTGCGGCGTCCCTGAAATAGCTGAATTACAACGGCGATAATCGCTAATATCAGAAGGATATGAATGAATCCTCCGACGGTAAAACTCGTTACAAGTCCCAAAACCCACAGGACCAAGAGAATAACTGCAATTGTCCAGAGCATTTTTACCTCCCTCTGGTAAGACGTCTTTACCCAATCTCATTAAAGCCCACGTCCCATACGCGCACTTCATCGATTAAGTGGGGTCGTCAAAATAATCGCCTGGACCTGAATCGTTTTTTGTTACCATCCAGTCCCCGGCCGACATACACAAGCCTAACCACGTCATCTATATGACAACGTTATTTTTTGTACCACCCGGTCGATATGGACTCTTAACGCCCGATGTATGATAACGAGAACGCGGAGTTAGACGATCCAACTTTTTTCAATTTTAGGACTGCGGCATGTCACGATATTTTCAAAAATTCCTGTTTTTCCTTGGATTAACACTGGTCGCTGCATGTTCCGGTGACGGCTGCGGATGCGAAGGTTTCGTGCAGCAGCCCTTTCCTCAAGACGCCTACCAACACACAACACCCGGCGGCGGTCAGGTTCGCCTGACCCAGACTGGCCTGAGTTTTGTCGAGTCCAACGTTCCGTACCTGCTCGAACAATTTATGCCCGGCGGCCTGAAGTTCTGCATGCCGCGCGATACCTCCGCCAACCCCACACTCTGCGTTGCCGATACCTGCCGCGACGGCCAACCCGGCTGCCAGGTCGACCTCACACTTGATCGCGCCACCGTTCAGCCCCAGCCCTCACGCACACTCAACACGTCCATCACCATCGGCAGCGTCGACGAAGCGCTGAGTTTTGACTACAAATTCGGCCTCACCGTGCGCTGCGAAGTCAAACTCCACAAAAAAGGCCAGTCCGAGGACACGCCCGCGCAAGTCAAAGCACAAATTCCCATCGACCTTGGCGTCGACACCAACAGTCCGTTGCGCGAACTCAAAATCACGGTCGGCGACATCGCCCTCGACCTGGACGACGTCGACTTCAAAATCCGCGGCCGCGAGAACTTCGGCGACACCGTCGCCTGCGGCGGCGCAAGTCTTGTACGCGGACTGTTTCGCGGCATGATCGAAACCCAGATCGACACGATGCTCAACAACACGACCCAGAATTTCGCCGACGAATTTCTCTGCCGCAAATGTGGCACCGGCCTGCCTTCGTGCCCCGGCAGCGCAACCTGTCGCGACGGCTTTTGCATGGACCGCGCAACCGACGTCTGTCTGCCCAACCCACTTGGCGTCGAAGGCGCACTCGACTTTAGCAAGATCTTAGGTGACCTCTCACTCGACGACGATCCACGCTTAGCCCTTCTGGCCAAAGCCGGCGATACCGCATCGGTCGACACCGGCGTCAGCGTCGGTCTGCGCACCGGATTCACGCCGCTTGGCAATTCCTCCTGCGTTCCAATCGCAAATCACCCCCGCCCGACCACATCTGCCATCAATCGCTCCGCCGCACTCAACGCAAACAAGCACCCCACCACCGGCAAACCCTTCATGCTCGGCATGGGCCTGCACAAAGACATCCTAGAGCAAATGCTCTGGTCCTCCTGGGCCAGCGGCGCCGTATGCCTGGCCATGTCCACCGATCAGGTCGAAATGCTCACCACCTCCGCCCTCGGCCTGTTTCTTCCCAGCATCAAAGAACTTTCCGGTAACACCGAGCGCCACGTTACCATCCACATCGTCCCGCAAACGCCGCCCAAGATAAAACTCGGCAAAAACACCATCGAGCCTGAGGGAGACTCCTACAAAATCACCGAAAGCCTCTTTACCATCGACTGGAAAGACGTCGACCTGCACGTATTTGCCTACATTCAAGATCGCCAGACACGCCTGTTTACCCTGCGCGCAGATCTGCTTTTGCCCATCGCAATCGCTCCCGACGGCTCCGGCGGAATCACGCCCGTCATCGAAAGCCTCAAAGACGCCATCCAAAACGTACGCCCCCTTCAAACGGAATTACTCGCTGAAGATCCCCAACGGCTGCTCGCGATTTTGCCCACTCTGCTTGACCTCGCGCTGCCAACGCTCACCGACATGATCACGCAGACCTTCCAATTACCTGAATTTTTAGGTTTCCGCCTGAAACTCACCCAGGACGACATCACAAGCATCGACGACAACACCTTCGTCGCCATTTTCGCCAACTTCAGCCGCAATTCCTCGCCGCTGCGCACCGCTTTACAACCCATCGTCGCCAACACCCACATCGATGTCGATCGCGTAAACGCCAATCATTTCCCAACGCCCCTGGTCGAACTCGATCTCTTCGCCCTTGAGCACGGCTGGCGCCCGGCCAATAACGACGCCGTCGAATACAGTTACCGCGTCAACGGCGGCCTGTGGTCACTCTACGAAAAAACCGCACGCCTGACCGTCAAAAGCTCGCTTTTCGCACTCCAGGGCCACCACAACATCGAAATCCGCGCACGATTCGTTGGCGACAACACATTCGCAAACACCGTTACCACCCAGACAAGCGTTCTCATCGACTTCGAAGCGCCCACCCTCGACCTCGAACGACGCGCAACAACCCTACATTTCATCGGCCGCGACACCGTCGATTCCACACTCCAATACCGCTATCGCATCGTAGATCCAGCAAAACCCGATGCACCCAAAATCGCCTGGACATCATGGTCCGCCACCGCGCAAGCCGACATTTCTGCCTTCCAAAACCAGTCAGAAAACCTCACCATCGAAGTCGAAGTCCGCGACCAATCTGGCCACACGTCCTTTGCTTCCCACGCTCTGTCGACCGAAAAACCTGTGCTGAAACCCGCAATCCAGAACACCGAAACTACTTCCCAGCCAACAACCGGCGGCTGCAACAGCACCAACTCCAGCACGCCCGCCCACTTCTGGCCGCTTTTGCTCGGATTTCTGTTCCTTATCGGCCGAAAAATGGCCAAAAAACAAAATCTTCAGCCCTCCAGAGCACTTTTTCTACTGCTCGCGATCACCCTGTTCACAACCGGCTGCAAAGGCTGTCAGGGCGAACTCAAAGAAATCAAAGAACCCGACACCTGCACATTTGACACCGACTGCGCATCGAAATGCCCGGCGGGAGAATCCGGCTATTGCGACGGAAACACCTGTAAATGCACAACATTTTGCCCCGACGGCTGCACCGAAAGCGAATTTTGCTGTTTCTCCACCAACGCCTGCAAGCCCCTTGGCGATCTCTGCGGCGAACAATCCTGTGAGCCAGGATTCGAGTTTCGCGCAGCCACCATCATCCCCAACCGCGAAACCTGCGAAATCGAAAGCTTCGAATGCGAATGCGTCCCACTCAAACCCCTTCCACTCGGCGCTTACGGTCCCTATTCCGACATTGATTCCAACGCCGACATGCTCGCGGTCAGCACCTACAACCGAACTTACCGCGACTTAATGGTCGGAACCGTCGCCAAAGATGACTCCATCATCTGGTATTTCGTCGACGGTCCACCCGCCGACGGCCCCATCGTCGGAGATCCAGCCGGCCCACGCCACGGCGTCAAAGAGCGCGGCGAAAACGTCGGCACCCACACCTCGATCGCCGTCGACTCCACCCGAAATCTGCACGTTTTTTACCGTCACGAAGGCAATAACGCCCTCAAATACGCACGCGGCACTCCAGACCCTGACGCCACCGACCGCTACGTTTTCGAAACCATCGAGCTCCTCGCGGACGCCACCATGAATGCCGGTTTCTGGACCGATCTCGTCATCAAAGACGACACACTCCACGCCGTCTACACCGTCCGCAAAGGCTCCGCCACCGACTGGAATTCCGAGCTGCATCACGTCCAATTCCCCACCACCGCACCACTCGCTGAACTCGCGCAATACATGACCACACCCAACGTCGTCGCAACCGCCACCAACTGTGCACCGGCCTGTACCGACAAAAACGTCCCAAATTCCACCGGCCTTTTCACGCGCCTGCGCACGACTGATTCCGGCCTCATCGTCAGTTTTTACGACCACAAAGCCGGCCGCATCAACTACGCCCGATTCACCGACGACAAATGGTCAACACCAAGCCGCCTGGCCACCAAAACCGGCCCGTCCGCAGCCGTCCTAACAACCCAGGACGGCGAAACCGAAGTCCTCCACATCGCCTTCATGGACAAATCCGGCCTGAATTACCGAAAAACCCAGTCCGGCGCACCCGCCCAAAATCTCGTCATTCACGACGGCGCCCGCAACAACACCCACGGCTACTACAACGGCCCAATCGGCCAGGACGTCACCCTGGCGCTCGACAAAAACAACCACATCACCGCCATTTTCCAGGACGCCTTCGACCACAAACTCTACCGCGCCACCCTCGACAACGACGTCTGGACCACCAGCCAACTAGCCCCCGACCTCAAATCCACAACATCACACGGATTTTACGCCGGCATGACTCGCCACGGCGACCAACTCGTCGCCATCGAATTCATGATCGACAACCAGACCAAACCCAACGTCGCCCAGGCAATCATCCACCGCCTCCCCTGACGAAAAACATAGAAATTACTTGATACTCGTGGATAGAAACATCGAAGCATCTTCATTCACAAAAACACGCGTCCCATGATAAAACGTCTTCATATCCATCGGCGTAAACCCAACATCCGACAGCACTTTTTTCAGTTCTTCATGCGAAAAACCGTTATGAACTTTCGGATGCGTGACCCGCTCATTCTTGTCAAAATCAACAATGATGAGCTTGCCTCCCTCTTTCAAAATCTCGAATACGCTCTGTAAAATTTTCTTCGTATCCGGGATATGAAGCAGGACGAGCGACATCAAAACAATGTCCGCCTTCAGCTCAGGCACTTCCTCGGAAAAATCTGCAAAAAGAACTTCCGCATTACCAATACCCATGTTGGAGATCTTCGCTTCCACGACCTCCAGCATTTGTTTTGACGAATCCACCAACAAAACAGAATCGACCAGACCAGACAACGCCAGTCCCACCAGACCGGTCCCACTCCCATAATCGATCAATGTTTTCGACAAACTATCCCACAATTCCGGCTCTATCGCCTCAACGACAACCTCCGCTAACGCAATCCTTTCTTCCGAATCATACCGACGCGCCATCTCTTCAAAAACGTTTTTCTCCACAGCACACTCCCCTGATTAAAATCTTGGTTTTATTAACCCTTTCCACATTAAACCACCCAACTCCGAGCTACAAAACGACAAAAACCACCGGCGAGCCATAAAGCGAGGAGTACGAAGCGGCCGCGGCCGCGAAGTAATCGTCGCTTTAGGGCCGCCGCCCCCTCAGGGCCACCGAACTACAGCAAGCCCAACATCAAAGAATTCATGCGGCGAACGTACTCCGCCGGATCGTCCAAAGGTGTTCCATCGCCTAAACGCGCCTGATCAAACAAAACATGTGCCCAATCCTCAAACCGTGCACCTTCGCTTTCTTCACGAATTTTCACGATCAACGGATGATCAGGATTGATCTCAAGAATCGGCTGTCCAGCTCCCAGATCTTGCCCGGAAGCCTTCAAAACACGGCGCATATGACTGCTCAAATCGCCTTCTTCCGTCACCAGACACGCCGGCGAATCGGTCAGACGGTGTGTTACGCGAACATCCGAAATCAGCTCACCCAATACGTCCTTAAAGCGCGTCACAACCGGCTCGTACTCGGTCGCAAC
>JBEBSM010000105.1:0-10636 GCA_040394315.1 Lujinxingia vulgaris | reverse complement strand
ACCGTCGATCGGCGGAATCCCGGTCACAAACGTGCGAATATCTTCCTTCGTATCCTCGGTCCACTGCATCGCAATTTCGATGCGCGCCACGGTTTTACTCGGGTTTTCATCGCGAAACACAAAAATATCGGTATGCGTCGGCGCTTCTTTGCTCTCGCGTTGAATGTGCGAAAGAAAATCACGAATACCGCCGTCGTGTTTGAATTCATGATATTTGTTATCAACCTGGTTGCGAAACAAAATCCGCAGTCCCTGATTGAGATACGTCTTGATCTCCAACGTCTGCGAGATCAATTCCGCATCAAAGATCGTATCTTCAAAGATCTCTGAGTCCGGCCGAAAGAAAATCTCGGTGCCCGTCCCGCGCGCTTCACCAACCTCAACAACCGGTCCAAGCGGAATCCCGCGCGAATACTCCTGGCGATGCAACATGCCACCGCGACGGATCGACGCGACAAATTGCGAGCTGAGCGCATTCACAACCGAGCTACCCACGCCGTGCAAACCGCCCGACGTCACGTAGTTATCGTTGTTGAACTTTCCGCCGGCATGCAGCGTCGTCAAAATAATCTCAAGCGCGCTACGCCCTTCACCCGGATGCATATCCACCGGAATACCACGACCGTTATCCGTAACCGTGATCGACTCGCCGTCCTTGGACAACGTGACTTCGATCGTAGTCGCATAACCGTTCATCGCCTCGTCGACCGAGTTATCGACGATTTCCCACACAAGATGGTGCAATCCATCCTTGCCGGTTCCGCCGATATACATCCCCGGCCGTTTGCGGACCGGTTCAAGATCTTTGAGAACGGTAATATCTTTCGCGTCGTAACTCTGAGTACTCATCGTCGGGTGAATCCTTTTTCAAAAAACATAAATCGCCGTACTGTGCGCGCGGATCACTATCAACCACAAAAACACTGAAACTACAAGCAGTGTTCCCGCGTTCAAAGTAAACACGTACATTCCAATGCGTGCCAGCCACAACCGATCTTGCCTGTGCAAGATCGATCGCAGGCTGTGCGCATACCCCTTATAAAAGCTATTTACAAAGCGTCGAGAAAACTGGTGCCAATTGACCAATCTACCCCGAAATACGCTGCAACCGTCGCGCCAACATCCGCAAATGTCCCACGCGTTCCAAGCTCCGCGCCGGTTTCCATACCCTTTATATACGCCAGAACCGGCACATATTCACGCGTATGATCTGTGCCCGGATAGGTCGGATCGTTTCCATGATCTGCCGTGATGATCAACAGATCTCCTAGCTCAAGCGCATCGATAATCGACGGAAGCTGCGCATCAAACACTTCCAGCGCCTTGCCATAGCCTTCCGGATTGCGGCGATGCCCGTATTTCGCATCAAAATCCACAAGATTCGTGAAAATCAGATTGTCCTGGCCACGATCATTGTTTTTCATCGCTTCGATGGTTTTTACAACACCGTCATCGTTATCCAACGTGTGAATATCATCGTCGATACCCTGCTGCGCATAGATATTTCCGATTTTACCAACGCCCGTAACACGCACGCCCGATTCCTGAAGCTGATCAAGCACGGTTTTTTGCGGCGGCGGAAACGTAAAATCCTTCCGATTGTGCGTGCGCTCAAACTTACCCGGCCCCGAACCCACAAACGGTCTGGCAATTACCCGCGACTGGCCTTTCGGAATCACGATATCGTAAGCAATCTCACACCACTTATAGAGCGTTTCCAGCGGAACCACGTCTTCATGCGCAGCAATCTGAAACACAGGATCTGCCGACGTATAAACAATCGGCCAACCCGTGCGCATGTGCTCTTCACCCAGCTCATCCAAAATCACCGTCCCGCTCTCGGCACGATTTCCCAGCACACCGCCCACGCCCGTTTGTTTGATAAACGCATCAAGAATGTCCGGACCAAAACCGTTTGGAAACGTCTTAAACGGCGCATCCAAAATGATTCCGACAAACTCCCAGTGACCGGTCGCGGTATCTTTTCCGTGACTGCTTTCGATCATCCGTCCGTAGCCCGCCGTCGGTATAGAAACCGGCACAAGATTCGCCTTCGCAACGCCTTCGATATTCGCCAGACCCATCGCCCGCAAATTCGGCAGATCAAAGCCCGGAACAACCTCCGCAATATGCCCGAGCGTGTCACTGCCGATGTCGCCATACGCGGCAGCATCCGGTAATTCACCGATCCCAACACTGTCCAACACGACAATTACCGCACGTTTCCCTGATTTATCTGTCATGATTTAACCTTACTGCTACTTAATTACGGTTAGAAAAACCATCTCATCCATTTGCGGACCGAACACTAACGCTTACCGAAACAAGCACGCAAGACTCGAAATCCTCACGCCCCACTCCCACCAAAGTGATTGCGCAAAATTTCCGCCGTAAACCCCGCCCGCAAATAGAAGCCGCGCGGCAACGTCATGATCGCCTCGCCGCGATCATCTTCACTCCACGTCAGTTTCCCCGAATGCGCGGCCTTCGGACGGATCTGCAAAAACTGCCCATCGCGCGCCGTAATCGTATCGACCAACCCACGCGCGATCACGTCCATATGCCCCATCCAATCCGCACGCAACGCATGCTCTTGCGCCTCATTCGGACTCCACAAAACCGGCATCCCCACAAAACGCGCCCCCAGCGCAATGTCTGGCTCCGCTAACACCGGCACAAACAAAACGCGCGCCAACTTGTGACGCGCCCTGCTCGTTTCCCACCTTAATTCGTCAACTTCTGAGAGATCTACCGTACACAAATACGTCGTCTCCCGCGGTTTCCCCGTCCGATCAACCGGCAACGTCTTCAGCTCGATCCCAAGCTCTTCAAAATCCGGCACCGACCGATTGCCCGCCTCCGCCCCCAGACAAACCTCGATCAACTGCCCCACCCAGCCCTTCGCACGACGCTGCGACGCCGGAACTTCAACGCCCGCGATCGCCGCAAGTTCACCCAGCGTATGACCCGCCAGCGCACGCGCCCGCACCATCAATTCGTGCTCAGTTGTCGGCGGCCCCTCAAAAAGCTGCGTAAATACCATGATATTTTCTTTTATTTTACAAATAATCTTGGGAAACGCCTTCTTTTGCCCTCAGAATCACTTTCTCGCCTGGGAAACGCCTTCTTTTGCCCTCAGAGCCACTTTCTCGCCTGGGAAACGTCTTCTTTTGCCCTCAGAACCACTTTCTCGCCTGGGAAACGTCTTCTTTTGCCCTCAGAACCACATCAGCCATCTGGGAAACGCGTCATTTGAACATCCGATCAGCTTTCCCACGACGACTTTGTCGTGCTGACACCAAAAGATCGCGTTTCCCAACGCGTTTTGCACGCTTCGCAGCAAATTTGTTCTGGTTACTGACCTTTTCGACGCATCTCTTTTTCAAGCTCCGCGAATTTTGCTTCCAGCGGATCTTCTTCGACAAACGCGTCCAGATCTCCATCCTCGCCGCCCCACTGCCCATAACCGTATTGAGGCGGTTGTTGCTGCTGCGGAAGCTGGCGCGGCGCCTGATATTGTTGATGCGTAAGTTGACGGTCATATTCATGCGTTGCAGATCCGCCCACCCGAAGTCCGTTGGAATCGGTAAACTGGCCGAGCAAAATCATGAAGACGTCAAAAGCCCACCAGAGCCCAAAGCCGCCGCCGGTCGCAAACATCAGCAGACCGGTAAATACCTTGCCGACCGCAAAACGATGCACGCCGAGATAGCCTAAAAATAGCGCAAGAAAAAAGATCACCCAGCGATTATGTTGGCTGGCTGGAATCATTGCCTGGTTATTTTGATTCTGCTGCACGGGATAATAAGAATCGTTCACTGCTAAACTCCGGAGTTAGTCCAATTTCAACCTGACAAACACATGCTGGAACCAAAGAATTTCCAAACCAGGACAGTCAACATCAGTCCAGACTATTTTGCTACCAACACTCGTGATACAACGCGAACATGTTTGTTTTCTTTAATTAAATGGAGATTTATTGATGCGAAATAACCTACCCAAATACCTACTCGTCGGCGCTGTTTCCTCGCTCGCTCTTTCTGTGGGCTGTAGCTCCGCGCCAAAAAAACCGGACGCAGCACAGACCTCGGCATCCGGTTTGACTGCCAAAAACTTCGTCGGACACCTGCCCAAATCAACGCTCGCGGTCATGAGCGTTCGCCCCGAAGCCGTCGCCAACCTGCTCGAGGAATTCGGCGAAAACACGGACGACATGGGCCTCGACTCCGAAAACGGCATGGTGCTCACCGACCTGATTTTTGACCGCCAATTGGTCGGCGCCGACCGCATCAACCCGTTGTACATCGCAGTTTCCTCCGTCGGCAACGAAACGCTCATCAAACACGCGCGCCACGGTGTTCCCATGCCAGTCGCCGCCGGTGAAGACACCAACCTCAGCCGTTTTGTTCACATTCGCGTTGTCGCACCCGCACTCGATGGCGAAGCACTCATCTCAAATTTGATGGAGCGCTGCACGACCCGCAATGCCTCGGAAACCTGCGATGAAATTTTGTCCGCTCAGGCCAACGCGAACTTCATCACACTCGACCTGCTTTTCGGACAGAATTTTCCAACCAGCGTCGAAGGGCTGGCCAAAGGCAACGCACCGTCCGCAGCCGTCCGCGCGCACTTTAGCGAAAGCCTTGCCAAAAACACGGATACGCTTGCCGACAGCGCCAAAAGCGACTCGGCTAGCTGGAAGATGTTCACCCACGCAGACTCGATCCTCAGCGGCTTTGGACAGGTCGAAAAAGTCTACGACCTCGCGGCACTCATGACCGCATCGGCCGGCCGTCGCTCCTCGGTCCGCACCATCCAATCGCTTGGAAACATGCTCCAACTCGACAGCCCCGAAGCCGCCGAAATGACGGATATTGGTTTTTCAATCCGCAAAAACGGCGCCGAACTACTCTTTGACGGCGTCGCCACGCTGACCGAAAACGGCGTCAAAATCGACAAGGCTTCCCAGGCATCACCGCGCGCAGCCGCATCCAAGATGGGCACGCCCCTGATCAACATTCACTGGGGTTACGACATCGCCGCAGCACTTGCCGCGACCAACATGCCCTACTGGGCACGCGTTACCGAAGGCACAACGCAGACCGAAATCGACGTCGCGACCTCGCGCCGACTGACCGAAGGCGGACGTTACGCCGGTCTCGCGACCCTGCAATACCCAACGTCATTGTTGCGCATCAATCTTGAAAACGGCGCCCTGCCCGCACAACTCGGCGAATTGCACGGCATGTACGCGCAGTTTGGCGCACTCGGCGCACAACTTCCCCAGAGCCCACTCGAACTCGTTTTGATGCTCGACTTCGTTTTGGCCGCCGGCGCCGATGCCCAACTACTGGCCACACTCGCGGAATCCGGACTCATCATCCCCCAGAGCATTCTTCATGAAGAACGCACACTGTCCAAAGAAGGTCACCAGGAACTTCAGATCAGCGTCAATGCCAAGGCAGACGATGTCTTCGCAACCACCGAGCAAGACCTCAACGCCGGCGTCAGCATTTCCGCAGATCTGAAAAACATCCAGGCCATGTTCGCTGCCATGGGCATGACCGGCGACGAAAACGATCCGGAAAATCCGATCAACACCGCCAGCAACTTCATCACGCGCTACCCCAACCTGTTCTACACAACCCGCACCGATAACGGCCAATGGCTCGCGCGCTTGCAGTTCGGCGGCGAGAAAGCCAACGTCCCCAGTGCTGTCGATGGAGCTTCTGCACCGGCAAAAAATCCAACACGAACCCAGTGTCAGTACGAAGTAACCACCCGCTCACTCGACGCACTCGGCGGCTTCATCTCTGGCTCACCCGATGAGCTTCCTGCCCACACCCAGGCGACCATCGACGAGCTAAACGAACTCGCCAAAACCACCTGTAAAGACGATGCCGAGGGCAAGAAAGCCATCGAGTGGAGCGTTGAGCAGTGGAAAAACCATCTGCCCAAGCAATAATTCAGCTATGAAGGCCGCCGTAGTCATCCTCAGAATGGCGATGACCGGCGGCGTCATGCTCTCTTTCCACACCCCCAAAACCACTCACTTTTTCTGAGTAGTAATAACGCGAATCATCGGCAGTTTCCAACTGCGGCGTTTCTCCCCGAAGCGCCGGAAACCGCGGCCCCCGAAACAAACTCTTCGCAGCCCTCGCCAAACCACTCGCCAAATTCCCGACCTTCGTCCGCGCAATCACACCGGTGTTTTTTAGCTTCAGCTCCGGCGAATGCGCGTGATCTACGCCTCTGGCGGCCTCCACACCCACACCGTATTTGTGCACCATTTCACCGCCTAAATACGCGGTATAGGCCAGCGCCAGCCCCGTGCCCGCAGCCAACGCAAAGTACATCCCGTTCGGCTTGTTTTGACGCGTGCGCATAACCGTCAACGCCGCCGTTGCACCAAACACGACGATGTTCATATTGCGATGCGTCGTCAAAAAGTCCTGCGCCACGCCAGGCTCCCGCGAAGCCTTCACACCTTCTTGCGCAATCACGCCCGTAACCGCCGTCAGCGCCATCGACGTCAGCGCCATCGGCATCGCCATCCGGCCCACGCTACGCATAAAATAATTGTCGGTCATTGAGCCCGCCACATCGGAAGCTACCGACAAAGGCATCAATACCAGCGGAAAATGAGCAAAAATCGGATGAAGTTCATGCAGTCGCAAAGCCATAGGAATCTCCGTGTAGGTAGGAAGTAAACGAACAGTTTGAAACATCGTCGCCGGTTCACAATCATAAACCCGGCGGCAACATTGCGTACGTCGCCACCCAAAATTGGCTATCGTGCAAAGCTCGCGACACTGTATGATGTCAATCAGTTGATGCGACCCGATGATGCGACCTGATGATTCGACAAATCGCGTATTGCCCAAAATTACATCGCTGACCGAATGTTTCATTTTTAAGTCATGGTATTGAACACAATGAAAGACTCCATTCAGCTCGAGCCCACCGGCGTCGCCCACCAATTGTTTGCTGCCGCCAACCGCCCGCAAACCGCCCGCAGCGCACAAAGCAGCGCCCAACAAGACGCCGCGTTTTTGCTCGCTGCCACCGAAGACCGCGACCTCAGCCCGTCCATCGCATACCTGGCAAGCGAGCTGGTCGGTTTGCAACCTGAGCTGGATGCAAAAGAAAGCCGCGCCCTGCTGTGCCTCGTGCTCATCTCGCTGTTCAACCAACGTCAGGGCAGCACGTATCTCCCGCTCAACACCGATGAATCCCCGATTTTGCTCGATTCACTAACCGAACTAATCCCCAAAAAACTCATCAAAGAACACAAAGGCTGGGCGCCCGACCAGATCCTTACCGACATCCACAACCTGCTCGCCAACAACCGCGCACCATCCGTCATTGGCCAGCCCGCCGACTTCAAACCACTCATCGTTTCCGGCCAACACCTCTACCACCAGCGCATGCTCCACAACGAAACACACCTGGTAGAAATACTCGCCAAACGCCTCGAGCAACCCTTCCGCACACTCGATTCAAGCCCCGACTTGCGCACGATCCGCACCGCCCTCGACGACATCCTCGCCCACGCCCCACAACGCGCCGACGGCCAGGCCATGACGCTCAACACCGAACAACAATACGGTGTCCTGACCGCACTTCACGCCCCACTTTCAATCATCACCGGCGGCCCCGGCACCGGAAAAACCTCGATCGTCGTCTCCATCCTCCGCATGCTCGCGCGCCTTAACGTTCCCGTCGAATCCATCGCCCTGGCCGCCCCCACCGGAAAAGCCGCCAACCGCCTGGGCGAATCCGTCCTCTCACAAATCGTCAGCATCGACCCAACCCAGCCACACAAAGCAGACCTCGCGCTACGCGACGGCCTCCAAAAACCCACGACCCTGCACCGCCTGCTCGGCTATTCGCCATCCACCGAAAGTTTCCAACACCACGTAAACAACCCGCTCGAAGCCCAGTTCGCCATCGTCGACGAAGCATCCATGATCGATCTCTTCATGATGAAACGCCTCGTCTCCGCCATCGCCCCACACGCAAACCTCATCCTTCTCGGCGACAGCGAACAACTCCCCTCCGTCGACACCGGCGCGGTTTTACGCGATCTACTCCCCCAATTCACCTGTTCCAACACACCCTGGCGCGCAATCCTCGACCCGGATTCCATCGACCAACTGCTCGCCAACGAAGTAAATGTTTCACGTGAAACATTCCTCGAACCGCTCGCCCAACATTCCGTGCGTCTCACAACCAGCTATCGCATGGACACCAAACACGCCGCCGGCCGCAAAATCCACACATTCGCCGGCGCCCTCAACGATCCCACACGCTCCACACCCCTGCTCGATCTCCAAGACCCCACCGACCAACAACTCCTGATCACCCAACGCGCGACCGCCAAACAACTCGAGCACACCGCCGTCGAACTATTTCACCCCAACGCCGACGCCTCCCTCAGCTCGTTTGTCGACCACTGGTTCACCACCCGACTCGCCAACATCCCCGATTTCGACACGCTCACCCGCAACAGTTATTTCCACGACGGAACCACATTCGACCAGGCATCCACCCAACGCCTCACCACACTCCACGAACACCTCATCACCGCCCGAGTCCTCACCCTGACCCGCGTCCACACAACAGGCTCCGCACGAATCAACGCCGCCTTCCACACCCGATTCCTCCAGACCCGCACCGACGACGCCGCCTGGGATTACGTCGCCGGCGAACCCATCATGATGCTCCACAACGACTACGAACGCGGCCTCTTCAACGGCGACCAGGGCATCGTCCTCTGGATCCGACGCCACGACACCGACAAATCCGAACTCGCCGCCGTTTTCCTTCGCGACGACCAATTCGTCCCCTACAACCTCACCGCCCTACGCTCCAACATCGAACACGCCTTCGCCATGACCGTCCACAAAGCCCAGGGATCCGAATTCAAACACGTCGCCCTCATTCTCCCCACCCACGACGTCCCCCTCTTAACCCGCGAAATCCTCTACACCGCCGTCAGCCGCGCGAGCGTCTCCGTCACCATCGTCGGCGACCCAACACTCCTCGAAACCGGCGCCCACCGCACCACCCAACGCTTCTCCGGAATCACCCAAAAACTGGCCGAAATTCTCCCCCCAAAAACCGCACCAAAAACCCAAGAAGCAAGGCTTCCACCCTCAGAAGTCATTGAAACCAAACAAGAATCTACCGCAACGCCCCGGGCAACCCCCAAAAAGCCGCCCACAAAAAAGCCCACACCTAAGTCCCCCCCAAAGCCCACACAAGGCTCCCTGTTCTCCTTCGACGACGAATAAATCCCATCATCCACCAATCCCCTCACACCACCCGCGGAGCGGGGCCAGTTGGCGTTATGCTAACCCATGCCCTCTGGCCTTGGGCGAGACGTTTCACCCCGCCCAACTCTCCGATCACCACCACTCCTAATCCCCCCACAATTCCCACCAATCAGATCGAACCACCCTTCGCCCGCACATCACGCACCCAGCGCAAGATATCGACATAGCTCAAAATACCCACAACTTCCTCAGCCGGACCTTCCGTCACGACCAGCGCAGAAATCGGTTTCTCCACCAGAAGTTCGAGCGCTACCAGAATATCAGCCTCCGCATCGACCGTGATCACATCACTTTCCGTACGGATATTCATCCCATCCAGGCGACTCACCGGCATGTCGATCACCGCGTCGATATACGATTCGTCCACGCCGCTAAACAGATCCAGCGTGCCCGCCAAAAACGTCATATCCCGCTGGCTCAACATACCGATCACCATTCCATCCTCCACCAACGGAATGTGCCGAATCTCATGTTCGATCATGCTATCGATCACGGCACGAATCTGCGTATTTCTCGTCGCCACAATCGGAGCTACCGTCATCAAATCGCGAATCTTCATCATATTCTCCAAGGATTTGTACGTCCCAAGCTCAAAACACCGCCCAGACTAGGCGCGCTCAAGTTCTTGCGCACGCGCATCACGCTGCCAACGTAAAATATCTACATAACTCAAAACACCAACAACTTTATGAATCGGTCCTTCGGTCACCACCAACGCAGAAATCGGCTTTGCCAGAAGCAGATCAAGCGCCTCATCGACATCCGCATCCACATCGACCGTATACACAACACCCGTCAAATTGATGTTCATCTCATCCAGACCACTCACCGGCATATCGATCGTGTCATCCCGAAACAAATCATCCAGACCCGTGAACAAATCCAGCATCCCCGCCAAAAACGTCATATCCCGCTGACTCAACATCCCGATCGCCAGCCCATCCTCCACCAACGGAATGTGCCGAATATCGTGCTCGACCATACAATCGATCACTTCACGAATCGGCGTCTCTCTCGACGCCACAATCGGCGACGCCGTCATCAACTCACGAACTTTCATGACTTCCTCCAAAACCGTCCACAACCAAAGCAAATCGCACCAGCCAGACCATCCATGCCCTGCGATTTACTCCATTCCCCACACAAATGACAGACCCGAACCACCGAACCCACAAACACCTGCACCGCAAAGATCAGCACAGCACGTCAGATTGCGTTAGTCCCACGGCGTCAGCGCATTCCCCTTAACCAGTTGGCTTTATCTATTGTTTATGCGGTCAAGACCCCGGTGTGCTTGC
>JBEBSM010000104.1:0-10642 GCA_040394315.1 Lujinxingia vulgaris | reverse complement strand
GACGTCGCGAGCGCGCAGCAAGCTCCCAGTATCGACCCACCGTCGTTTCTTCTGACATTGCCATGCGCGGAGTTCAATCACGGCTGTTCGGCGGCGTACTCACCGCCCTGCTAACGCTTGGCTGCATCGCATTCGTTCTCACAGCCTCAAGCATCACAATGGGTGTTACCTTCGCATTTACCATCGGCACCTACTCACTTGCCGCTTCAATTGCCCTGTTGATGAGCGCCAGGCAAGAAGAAGTCATCCATCAGTTCAGCCAATGCGTGAGCGAAGACGACAACGAAGATCCACCCCGACAACAGCTGGCACAACAAAACGATCTGCACGAATGCCTGACCACGCCGCTTTGCGACGAGGTAAACGTCTTCCACAAACGCGTAGAGCCGCACACATCAGGGCATCATGCCACCGATGGTCGGCTCTAAAAGAAAGACTTACCCCCTGATTACTTGTTACGTACCCGCAATCCGCGCGAAAAACTTACTCGCCGCGGAACACGCACGACGATGAGCAAGTTTCATGCACCGTAATCGCGCTCAACAACGGCAGCGACGGCTTCAAACGATTCCAGATCCAGCGCGAAAGCACTTCAGACGTTGGATTTTCCAACCCCTCGATCTCATTCAAATAACGGTGATCAAGCTCTGCATGCAAAGGCTCAAACGCTTTTGAAATCTCGCCGTAATCAATGAGCCATCCCATCGACTCATCAATCTCACCACTGACCTCAACCGTGATCCGAAAGGAATGTCCGTGTAATCGGCTGCATTTATGCCCTTCCGGAACATTCGGTAAACGGTGAGCAGACTCAAAGGTAAACTGTTTTCTTAATTCGACTTTCATCGTTTTTGTTTCCCGTACTTAAGCTGGATGATCTGTCTCATTGCAATCCCACAGATCCATCGATAAACAACGTGCAGGGAATCATCTGCCGCTATAGCATGGCCAGGTGTTTTTCAGCGCCTGCACTGCGCCTGCGTGACTAACCCAACCCACTATGGGAGTCAAACCCCGATGTACCCTACATTTCTTGATCGCGTAAAAAAAGGTCCTGTTGTTTTTGACGGTGCCGTCGGAACCCAGCTCTATGAGCGGGGTATCTACATCAACAAGAGTTTCGATGACGCCAATATTTCCAATCCAGATCTGGTGCGCAGCGTTCATCTCGAATACGTCCAGGCCGGCGCTGACGTGATTACAACCAATACCTTTTCTTCAAACCGCATCAAGTTACGACGTCACGGACTGGAAGACAAACTCCCCGAAATCATTGCGGCCGGCGCTCGATTAGCCCGCGAAGCTGCCGGCCCCGAGCGTTATGTTGCCGGATCGATTGGTCCCACCGGACTCGTACCTGCCATTATGGCAGACGATGAAATCGCCGAAATCCACCGTGCATTCCGCGAACAAGCACAGCTTTTGACCGAAAACGGCGCAGATCTCATAATCCTTGAGACTTTTCGACAGCTCTCGGAGATCAAAATAGCGATGGCTGCCGTGCGCGAGGTCAGCCAATTGCCACTGCTCGCGTTAATGGCCTTCGATAACGAACACAAAACCGCTGACGGCGCAGATCCGGCCCGCGTTGCACGCCTGCTCAAGAGCTGGGGCGCCGATGTCGTCGGTGCAAACTGCATGGAAGGCCCGAACATCATTTACGACATCGTTGTCGAAATGCTCGACTGCGGTGTTCCCGTCATCGCACAACCCAACGCCGGCTACCCCCGAAAAATCGACGAACGCCTTGTATATATGGCAACGCCCGAATATTTCGGCGTCTATGCACGCCGATTCTACCAGGCCGGCTGCGCAATCGTCGGCGGTTGTTGCGGCACCGGACCCGAGCACGTCCGCCAGATCTCGGCCGCCGCACGCATGCTCGGCGGCGGCAGATCGGTCATGGTCGGCCCAGATCGCAACGACCCCACGCACGGCGAAGACGACGTTTCCGTCGAAGTACCACTGGCCCAGCGAAGTCTGCTGGCCGAAAAGATCGAACGAGTTTACCGCGATCGCATCCTCGCCAGTCCCCAGAATAAAGTCGAATTGTCGTCCGATTCCTTCGTCGTCAGCGTCGAAGTCAATCCACCGCCCGGCCTCAACCCGGCCAAAGCACTGGCCGCCGCCCGCATGCTCCGCAACGCCGGCGTCGACGTGCTCAACATTGCCGATGGACCACGCGCATCCGTGCGCATGGCCAACTGGGCGCTCGGGGGTTTGATGGCCCGCGAACTCGGCACCGAAGTCATCCTGCATCTGTGCGGCCGCGACCGAAACCTGCTCGGTCTACAATCCGACGTCCTCGCGTTTCACCTGCTCGGTCTGCACAATCTCGTCGTTGTCACCGGAGATCCGCCCAAAGTCGGCGATTACCCACACGCAACGGCAGTTTTTGACCTCGACAGCATCGGTATGTTGCGCATGATCCAGGGTTTCAACCGCGGTTTTGATCCTTCCGGCAAGGTAATCGGCGATCATACCCAGTTTTTCTGTGCATGCGGCGCCGAACCGGCCGCCAAAGATTACGATCGCGAACTGCGTCGCCTGGAGCTCAAAAAAGCTGCCGGAGCGCGCGTTATCATGACGCAACCCGTCTACGATCCTGCAATTCTGGAACGCTTTCTACAGGACACCGCACATCTCGACATGCCCGTGCTCGTCGGACTATTACCTCTGGCAAGTTACCGAAACGCAGAGTTTCTACACAACGAAGTTCCCGGTATGGCTGTACCCGAAGACATTCGCAATCGCATGAAAATCGCCGATACCGGGCCTGCCGCACGTCGCGAAGGCGTTAAAATCGCTCAGGAAACACTCGAAGCGGTCAAAGATCGCGTTGTTGGTGCCTATATCATGCCGCCACTTGGCCGTTATCAGGCCGCTCTTGAAATCCTCGAACTCATTCCCGGTTACGGTCCTGCCGAGCCAATTCAGGAGAAGTAAGTTATGCCTATTTATAACAATATCACCGAACTCATTGGCCACACGCCGCTGATCCGCCTGAACCGCGTATCTGCCGACTGCCACGCCGAAATCCTTGTCAAAGCCGAGTTTTTCAACCCGCTCGGAAGCGTCAAAGATCGCATCGGTGCCGCCATGATCGCAGACGCAGAAGCCAGCGGCCAGCTCACCCAAAACACAACCGTTGTCGAAGCAACCAGCGGAAACACCGGTATCGCGCTTGCCTTTATCTGCGCCGCCAAAGGCTACAAGCTCATTTTGACCATGCCCGACACCATGAGTCTTGAACGCCGCGCACTACTCAAAGCGCTCGGCGCAACGCTCGTACTCACACCCGGCGCAAATGGTATGGCTGGAGCCGTCGAACAGGCCAACCAGATCGTAAACGAAAACGAAAACGCGCTCATGCTCCAACAATTTTCAAACCCTGCGAACCCCGACATTCACGCCCAAACCACAGCGCTCGAAATCTGGAACGATACCGATCAGAACATCGATGCAATCGTCACCGGCGTTGGCACTGGCGGAACAATCACCGGTGTGACACGTGTTCTCAAGGCCAAGAACCCGAACTTCCTGGCCTACGCCGTCGAACCAACCGGTAGCCCCGTCATGTCAGGCGGCGCACCCGGTCCACACAAAATCCAGGGAATCGGCGCCGGTTTCATCCCGGAAATCATGGACATGAGCCTTATCGACGGCGTCATCACCATTTCCGACGCCGAAGCCTACGAAATGACTCGCCGACTCGCTGCCGAAGAAGGACTTTTGGTCGGCATCAGCGCTGGTTCCAACGTCGTCGCAGCCATCAAAGTCGGGCAGAGGCCTGAATTCAAAGGCAAACGCATCGTCACCATGCTATGCGACACCGGCGAGCGTTATCTGTCTACGCCATTGTTTCGCGACTTATAAGTCGTCACCATAAATGCTGAATCCAACACGCAACGAGAACCAATTTTATGATGAAACACGATATCAAAGTAACACCGCCCACACCGCCGCGACCCGGCTACAAAGGCTTCCTAGAAGACGCCATCGAAGACATTCAGGCTGTCTGGCGAGCGGATCCGGCTGCGCGAAAAATGAGCGAAGTCATTTTAACCTATCCAGGGCTTCACGCGCTCTGGATTCACCGACTCGCCAATGAGCAATGGCATAAAGAAAACTATTTGCGCGCGCGCATGCTCAGCCATTATGCCCGCCACATCACCGGAATCGAAATTCACCCGGGCGCAACCATTGGCCGCCGCGTGTTTATCGATCACGGCATGGGCGTCGTCATTGGAGAAACCGCAATCGTCGGCGACGACTGCCTGATTTACAAAGGCGTCGTTCTTGGCGGAACCAGTCTCGAGCGCAAAAAACGCCACCCGACCCTCGGAAAAGGCGTCACGGTGGGCTCAAACGCCTGTGTTTTGGGCGCGCTTTGCATTGGCGACGGCGTACGCGTCGGCAGCGGCTCGGTTGTCGTCAAAGATGTCATCGAGCGCTCCACCGTCGTTGGCATCCCGGGCCGCGTCGTTTCCACGGCACGAAACGTAATCGTCGGCGCGCCATGCCTTGATCACGCAGCACTACCCGATCCGCTTCAACGGATCGTCAAAGATCTACTCAATCACATCGACCGCCTCTCACACCGCGTCGACAGCCTGGAAGCGATCGCCGATCTCAGCCCCGAAGCAGCGCTTGAAAATCAACGTCAGCATCAGCTTCAAGACGAGATAGAAGAACAGCTTTTGCACCCAGATCAACCTCGAACCAACGAATAAGCCGACTCAAACAACAAAAAGCGCAGCCAATTGCTCTGAATTCCAGACAATTGGCTGCGCTTTTTTGTATTTGAAACAGATGCCCACGTGTGAATTACACGTTATGCATGAAACTTCGCTGCAAACTCTTCCAACAACGCGCGCTCTTCTTTGCCGATCGGATTGGTATAACCAAAAAATCCGCCGGAAGCCTTCGCAACAGCCTCGCACATATCGAGCAGGTTTTTGTTCAGCAAATCTTCTGGATTATCCTTAACCATCCGCTCCATGAGTGCTCCAACGCGCTCAAAAAACGCATCCGTTGGACGCTCCGTAATCAGCAACTCCAAAAACTGAATCGCTGGCGAGCCTTCCACAATGCCGTAACGCGCAGCGAGGCCGAGCAATTCTTCGCGCTCAGCCCGGGAAACCGAGCCGTCCGCCCACGCCACCTGAAGAATCGGTACGAAGGGCAATACAGGAGCCGTTTCTCCATCAAATCCAAGCTCAAGCGCTGCAGCCGCAACCTCCTCATTACTTCCCAGTGCAAACGCGATCTCTTCCCGTTCTTGCTGACGAATGGCGGCAAGCTGGCGTTGCTGACGCAATTCAGCAAGCCTTTCTTGCTCAGCCAGCAAAATGAACTTGTCTTCTTCCTTACTCGAGCGATTCTGATCCGACATTGACCTTACTCCACAAAAATTTAAACGTTCTCAGCACATTTTATAATCTACGCACAATTGCTGAAATCCATCGTGATAATAAGAATCCGAACCACGAAGAGCAACTGCAATCACCTCGTACTACCTACAATTCTTCGAACTGCCAGCTTACATCTTGATGCTATTAATTGCGCCGTGCTATGAACGGCGAACATCGATGCTGCGGCTTCGGGGTTTACTACGCACTCTGAGGATATAAATGAAGACAAAACTGGGCAATGATCAGCCCTATCGAGGACATCTTGGCCGTACTGCGCAGACTTCTGTGCTTATCAGCAGTACACAGGGAACGGTGTTTCCTGCCAGTATATATACCTGCGTAAATGTCACGCAAACACCCGAACTTCGTGAAGCTTTGCTAAACGGAACGCTCAATCACGTGCAATGCCCGTTTTCAGATCACATCTACAAACTGGCAATTCCGATCACGTACCACGATGAAGAACGCTGCCTCTTCGTACTCGTGATCCCGGATGAGCTTCGCCACGAAGAATTCAAGCACCGCAGCGCGCTACTCGACGCGCTTTCCAAAGAACGCGAAATTCTACCGGCTTACGTCCACGAATTTCAGACGGTCTTCGATACTGCGTCCATTGAGCATCTCAAAAGATCTGAAAACCTGCTCGAGTCAAACGTCGAGCAAACACCGCAGCCCGCGCAACCACAGATTGTGGATGAATCCGCAAAGCTTCAGCTCGAGCAGGAACAACTTGAGCTCGAAAAACAGCAGATTCAGCTTCAAAACGAGAAGTTAGCGCTTCAAAACGCTCAAATCGAGCTCGAAAACGCGCGCCAACACTTTGACGCAACCAGCCAGAGCCTGGAAGCAGAGCGTGCTACGCTCGAGCAACTGCGCGCTCAACTGCAAAGTGAGCAATACGATCTGCAAACCGTTCGCGACGATCTCAATGAGCAACGCCGCGTTCTCTTTGTCGATTCGCTCAACCTCGAACAGGCCCGACTTAGCGCGCTTGAGAAAAATCCCGACGAGCCCGAAGAACTCACCCAGGTTGTCACCGACGACCAATTTGTCGAAGTCATGGGACATGCGCCAGACGAGCAAGCCACCGCGCTCGATATCGATTTTGGTAAGGAAATTATCGAAATCGACTCTGATTCGGAAGCCTACGAAATCGAAGAGATTTTCGAGCCTTCTGCCGATTCCAGCAGCCAGGAAACCACGCAAATCATCGAATCTCCGCTCAGTTCTGAATCGCAATCGATTCAAAACCATGCAATCACCAAGATTCCTGATTTTGAAAACGCATTTTCTTCCAATCACAATCTCGACTACGGCATTACCGTCCACGACAACCGCATTTTGGCCGGCTGGCTTTTGCTCGAAGAGCAAATCGAGCCGTATATCGAAGGTCTTCGCGACAAGAGCCTGCGTTTTTTCCTTCAATACCGTGAACTCAACGACTACCCGCTGATTTCTTTGATGCTCGCCCGCGTAGACGCCAATGAACAGGCGCTGGAAACCATCGCAATGCCGATTGATGTTTCTACCGACGCCGGGAAAAAGCTCTTAACGCAGCTCGGAAAAGACGAAAACCTGCGCATCGCCCTCTACAATTCGGGCGGCGAAGCACTTGTTGCCTTCGACATCCACGCTCCCATCGCCTCCAACATCGCATGGGCACGTGAGCGCGCCGATCAACTTCTGAAACAACCAGCCACTCCCGATGCCTTCGATAAAGCAGTCAGCACCTACCTCAGCGATGATTTCCAACGCCTCGGCACCATGCGACACACCTTCGAGAAAGGCAGTTTCGCGCATGCCGCGCGCCCGTCTCAAGCCAAACTCGCTGCAGGCGTCGTTGGTTACTGGTCACTCGGCGAAGTTTTCGATTACCTGATCGGCGTCCGCAGCTTTCCGCTACGTGACTTCCGCGTCATACAGTTGCGCACAATCGAGCAGGCGATTGAATGGGGTATTTTTATCAATGAATCACTCCAGAACCTCGCCGTTTCCGAAGCTGTTGCACCCGATTTGCGTACATTGACCGAACTTATCATCGCAAATTTCGCAGAAGTCTGCGTGGGAATTCGCACCAACGATCTCGACCCGATTCAGCAATGGGAAAACTGGGATGCCCTGCTCGGCCTGGCTGCCGACGCCTCAATCACGCTTGATCCGAGTGTGCTTGAACTCGCTGAAATTAGCCTCAAGCGTGCCCAGGAATACCAGGACATGCTCGAAGTCGGAAATTCACTCGATGAAAATGCCGACGACTTCGAAGAAGAAATCGATGAAGATCAAATCCTCGCAGGCGACGAATTTCAGGAAATGCTCGATGCCGTTCACTTCGACGATCTCGTTGTCGCACGTCACTCCGAGCAGACCGGCATTACCTATTTCTTACCCGAATCAGCCCTGATCGATTCGTTTGATGACATGGCCACCATGTCTCAGACCGATCTCGAACTCATGCTCGAAGACGGCAGCGGCCGCCTGGAAGCCGCACAAATGCTACTCGAACGCTTTGGAAAAACGGCGCTACCTGCCGTATTTACGGCGGCCGACACCATGAACGCCACCGAAGTTGCGGCACTCTCACGATTTGCAGAGACACGTGCCAAAGATCTCATCCCAGAACTTGTCGACGCCATCGACCGTTGTGGACCCAGCGCACTCTACATCGCCGCACGCGCGCTCGTCGCACAACGCGATGTTTCGGGCGTAAACACCGCAATTCCCGCACTACTCAACGCGCTTATCGATCCGGAGCGCGGAGCCAATCAACCACAGCTCGTTCAAACCATCGCACACTTTGGCGACTCGCTCGTGCAGCCGCTGATGCGCGCAATCAAACAAAATGTCGCAGACAAAAGTCTGATTGCACTGCTCGGCCAGCTCGAAAGCGAGCGCCCTGGCACACTCGCTGAATTTGCGCGTGATCGCAGCAAGCCTTTGCGCGACGCCGCGGTTAGCGCGCGAACCCGTCTGGAATCTCTTCAAAATTAACATCCATTTTTTAGCTTCACATACACCAGAGCATTACATGCATATCGGAATTTTCAGCGACGTTCACGCAAATCTTGAAGCGCTAACGCCCGTCATCGAAGCATACACCAGCCGTGAACCCGCACTCGACATGCTCGTTTGTCTGGGCGACGTCGTCGGCTACGGAGCCGACCCCAACGCCTGCTGCGAGCTCGTCCGAGAACACGCACATACAACCATTCTCGGAAACCACGACGCAGCCGTTTGTGGACGCATGAACTATGCTTTTTACTACGACGCTGCACGCCAGGCACTGGACTGGCACGCACGACATCTTCGCGAAGAACACCACGAATGGCTACGCACGCTCCCCTACACATCCACCTGGGAGCACGTCATGTTTAGCCACGGATCGCCAATCAATGTCGAAGATTTCGAATATGTCTTCAATCTTCATCAGGCCAATCAACTCATCAATCACTGGGACAGCCTGAGCCAGATCACATTCATCGGACATTCCCACCTCACCAAAGCCTTCAGCCTGCACCAAGACCTTGGCGCGGAAGAAGTCTTCGGTCCCGTCCTCACATTTGAAGACGATAAAAAATATATCGTCACCGTCGGCAGTGTCGGCCAACCGCGCGACAACAATCACCGCGCCTGCTACGGAATTTTTCAGCCGGAAGAAAAAATCTTCACATTTAACCGTCTCGCTTACGATATCCGCGGCGCCGCCCGAAAAATATTCGAATCAGACCTCTCCAGCGACTTCGCCAAGCGTTTATTCTTCGGCATTTAAGTCACTGTCCAACCCTCCAAAATCTCTGACGATCTCAAAGCGCGCGGGGGCGCAGCACGAAACTGCAAAAATTGAAAAGCCGTGTATTTCAAGAAGACTCTATTTTCCCAAAAGAGTTTTCTTGAAATACACGGCTTTTTTTTAAAGGCCCGGAAAGCCCGAAAGTTCGAGGGCTGCTAAACGCTACAAATTGCAGTTTTTCAAGTTTAGCGCCCGCACCGAAATAGCGGCTCTACTATTTCGCAAAATCCTTCAACATCTCCTGCAACTTATCTGCCCGCTCACGCTCGCTTGTTCGCAGATTCGTCTGCTCGCCAGGATCTTCGGCCAGGTCATAAAACTCCTCCAATCCGAGCGTGTAGTTCTGGATGAATTTTTCCTTACCATAGATCACGGTTTTAATATGTTCCTTAAAACTCGTGTACGGCAGCAGTTCCGCAAATAACGGTCGAAGCGGCGGCTCACTACGCCCAAGCATGACATCGGTCAGGCTAATGCCGACGAAGTCTGGCGGAATCGTGACCGACATCAAATCCAACAATGTTGGTGCCACGTCGATGATCGAAACAGGACCCTCCACGCGGCGGGCGTACCAGCCCGGGACGCGGACAATCAGCGGAACTTTGATCACTTCATTATAAAGCGTCTGGCCATGAAAGTAGTGGCCATGCTCATTGAAAGCCTCGCCGTGATCGGAGCTGATTACGAGAATCGAATTGTCGTACAATCCTTCTTCTTTGAGCTTTGCCACGATTTTAGCGATATACGAATCCGTATAGGCAATTTCAGAATCATACGAGTTGATATGACGTTCACGAACCGTTTCACCTTTACCGAAATCAAATTCATCATGCGCAATCCAGCGTGCATGAGGTTCAAAAAGATGCACAAACAAGGAAAATGGCTTCGATTCATCGCCTTTTTCACGCTGTTGCTTGCCTAAATCGCTGATTACAGGCTGCAACTTCTCCCAGATCCGAGGCGCGGCAATGTCATCGTTGGATTCGGCAATCGTACCAGCGCCTTCATTGTCCCACACATCAAAGCCCTGCCGAATTCCCTGTCGTTCCGAGAAATAGAAATGACTCGTCATGCCAATGTTTTTCCAACCGCGCTCCTGCAAAACTTCAAATAAGCCAAGGTTTTCAGGCCGAACACGTGGATAATTATATTGTGCTCCGGCCCACATCATACGACTGGCGTACTGACTAAAGAACATCGGTGGAATCGAGCGTGGCGTATGCGGAGACGTCGCGTAGGTATCTAAAAACACAACCGATTCAGATGCGATCTGATCAATGTTCGGGCTGGTTTTTCGCTCATAGCCAGCATAACCGAGATGATCCTGACGCAGCGTGTCGATCAGAATAAACACGAGGTTTTTGGGAGGCTTGGGAATCTGCTGAACCTGGTTCACGGCCGCTTGTTTTACCGATTAAATCGCGAGCGCACAGCGTGGTGT
>JBEBSM010000103.1:0-10749 GCA_040394315.1 Lujinxingia vulgaris | reverse complement strand
CGCAGAACTGCGCCTGGCCCTGCTACCCGAAGAACACAAACGCTTCCAATTTGCTCATATCTACAAAGTAGGCCTCAGCAGTGAACTCTATACGCTGCGCGATCGCGTCCTCAACGACGCCAAAACCGAGAATATTCAACCATGAAAGCACTCCTAGTTGTTGACGTTCAAAACGATTTCACCCCCGGCGGACCACTCGCGACCTCACTTGGCGACGCCATCATCCCAACCATCAACAAACTGATGGGCCACTTCCCACTCGTCGTATCATCGCGCGACTGGCACGAAGCTGAATGCGTACACTTCGAAAAATGGCCGGTCCACTGCGTCGCAAACACCCCCGGCGCCGAGTTTGACACGCTGCTAGATCACGACAAGATCGATCAGGATTTCCTCAAAGGCACCGATCCCGCAACCGATTCCGGTTACTCCGCATTCGAAGCCACCAGCAAAAACCTCGACGAATTCCTGCGCGAAAAAGGCGTCACCGAACTCTATGTTGTCGGCATCGCCACCGAATTTTGCGTCAAGGCTTCGGTATTCGACGCCATCAAAAACGGCTACAAAACATACGTCGTCACCGACGCCATCAGTCCCGTTTCCACCGACAATGCACCAGCCGCTCTCCAAGAGATGCGCGACCAAAACGCCATTTTGGTTGGCTCCGCCGAAATTGTCGGCTAAAGCCAGCCTGTTTGATTCGATTTGATTCAATAATCCACGTTTTCCATCAAGAATATAGGTTTTCAGCATGTCCGACAGCTCCACAGAAAATCCACTCAGCCCCGAAGCGCAGGTATGGCTCAAGGAACTGCGTCAATTTACCCAGCAACTACGCACGCAGCCTCTCCCTACCCGCGACGATCTAAGCCCTATCGCCAACCAACAACGCCGCATCTCCGGCGGCCAACTCATCGAATTCATCAAATTCGTTGAAGCCAAAGCCGTCGATGAGCTCTCGCCCGGCCAGCCACCGATCTCGGAACGCGCATTTTTGTTTCTCACCGATCAGGCCGGCGCTGCCGCAGCCCAGGAACTAATCGACCTGGACAACCCCGTTGCCCTCGTTCTTCTCAAAGAAGAATGGCTCGCGTGGAACGAAGACGAATCGAAAAACGATGACGACGATTTGTTCTTCCACTACGAACTCTGGAGCGCCTGGCATCAAAACTTACCCCAGGAATGGGAATTCGAGCGCAACCCCAAACTCGAGTACTGGGTTCACGAAGAAGGCTTCGCCCTGGCCGATTTGCTTGGCCGCGGCGCGCAACATCTCTGGACCTGGGACGGTGAAAAACTCCAGCTTGTCGAAGAAACCATGACATCCTGGTTCGAACAATAATTTCCAAGCGAGTGAAACATCCATGACAAGCCTCTATGCTGAAGTGCGCGAAATCTATACTTCATCGCGCAAGCGCCACGATATTTTCTGGAACATCTACGTCGCCAGGCCAATGGCTGCGGTGCTTGTCTATTTTCTCAAACGCACGCCTGTAACACCAAATCAGGTCAGTTTTCTGGGCGTCGGCGTGTTTTTCATCGCCGCCGCCCTACTCGCACTCTGGGACACGCCACCTGGCATGCTCGCGGCCGCACTCGTTTTACAACTCTCCTATCTTTTCGACTGCGCCGACGGTCAACTCGCCCGACTCAAAGGCATGACCTCCGATGTCGGCGCGTATCTCGACTTCTTCATGGACGAGATCAAAGCACTGCTACTTGTTGCCGCCGCAACCATCCGCATGTGGATAGTTTACGGCCATGAATACTGGCTAGTCCTCGGTATTTTTGGCGTCATGCTCGTCGCCGTCGGCACCGCCCTTACCAACTTCGTGCGACGCCCAGAATACGCCGGTTTTGAGATCAAACCCGGCGCATCCGCCATGAAACCGCCACCGCCCGCAAGCCTGGTCGGCCGCATCATCTGGCTTATCGAGCGCGTCGCAAGCTGGATCGTCCACTATCCTTCCTGGTTTTTATACGTCGCCATCGCCGGATTTTACCCCGGCGTCGACGGTACACTCACGTTTTTGATCATGTACCTGGGAATCTACATCGCCTACATCGGCCGCACCAGCCTTTCGATGGTCCTGCGGCTCGCCAGCCCGAGTTTTTACAAATCATGAAAGCCATCATCATTGCCGCCGGCATGGGTTCGCGCCTTGAACACCACACCGAAGATCGCCCCAAATGTATGGTCGAAGTCGCCGGCCGCTCCATTCTCGATCATCAACTCGACGCATTGCGCAAAAATAACGTCGACGATATCCACATCATCCGCGGCTATCTTGCCGAAAAACTCGTCGTCCCCGGCGCGACCTACTACGAAAACAAGGATTTTCGCTCCAACAACATCCTGTTTTCTCTTTTTCACGCCGCCGACGCGATGAACGGCCCGTTTTTGACCACGTATTCTGACATCGTCTACACAGCCGACGTCGTACGCGCCGCTATCAACAGCCCGCACGACATCAATCTGATCGTCGACCGCCAGTGGCACACAGCCTACGAAGGCCGCCACGATCACCCGCCCGAACAAGCCGAACTGGCCGAGGTCGATCCCGACACCAACCTTGTCCGCGCCGTCGGCAAACAGGTCGGCACCGAAAATGCACTCGGAGAATTCATCGGACTGGCCTGCGGCACCGAAAAAGGCGGCCATCAGCTTCGCGATGGTTTCGAAGACGTCCGCGCAAAACTCGGCGACGACGAACCGTTTCACGCCGCCACACTTTTTAGAAAAGCCTACTTAACCGATCTTTTCATGGAACTTATCGCGCGCGGAATCCCTGTCGGCTGCACGCCCATCGACGGAAACTGGCGAGAAATTGATACGGTGGAAGACCTGGCCCGAGTAAACGCTGATTATCACAGCGCCTGAGTTTTGGAAGAACTGTAATTCCATTTACAATGCTCGTTTTTCCGGCATGTGCTTAGTATCTGACGAGTAAGTGCCACGGATTAACCAATCGTTCGCGTGGATATTGGCAGTAAACGGAGTTCTTCCATGACGACGGATCGTTCCTCGAAGAATGCGGCAAAAAATAGCAGTCATGACCAGCAAGCTCGTGTAATTCCGCTCTTTCCTGACGCTGATCCGCAATCCAGCAGTCTTTCTGAGGAAAAATCCGGCAGCACGCGGTCCAATAACAGCCTGGAAATGACGCCTCCGGTATTTTTCACCGGCACGGCAAAAATTTTACTCTTCGTTTTGGCGCTGACGTTTCTCGCAAACATCCTTCCCAAAATCCTCACCCACGGCTTCACCACCATCAACATCAGCGCGACGGCCGTCATCGTAGCGCTCATCCTCACCGTGCTGGGTTTTCGCGCACGGCAAAAACCCGGCGCGCCCCAACGCATTGTCCTGGGCACAAGCCACGCGATTTTCCCCAAAAACCCACACAACAAAGCGTTTCACTCGATTCCCTACGAGAAAATTCGCGCAGTCATGCGCATGGATGGCGCCGAGGAGGAGAGTATCCTTATCGATACGCGCAAACGCCTCTACTCCTTCACTTCTTCGCAATTCGCCTCACCCCACGCCCCCACGCTGCTGTGGGCTAGTTTGTTATCAAAGATTCGAACCCTGGAGGATGGTGAAACGCGGCTGCGCCACTTCAACGAACTTGCCCAGAACGCCTACCTTGCAAGCCACAACCGCACGATCGTCACACGTTGGATGTTCGTCGCGATCTGTGTGGTCTTTATTATCCAGATCGCCACCGGCTCGCTTCTCAACCCGTTTCACATGCTCGATCTGGGCGCAAACAACCCGTTTTTGATCGCCAACGGACAATGGTTTCGGCTGATCAGCGCTAATTTTTTGCACGCCGGCTGGCCACACATCCTGATCAACGGCGTTTCCCTGCTGTTTTTAGGCTCACTGGTCGAACGCCTGATAGGCTCACGCAAGACCTTGCTGATCTATCTATTTTCCGCAGCCGCTGGAACGGCCGCGTCCGCCGTCTATGGCATCGGTGTACTTTCAGTCGGCGCCTCAACCGCACTTTTCGGACTTCTTGGCGCATTTGCCGTCATTCACCTGAAATACCGCACGCACCTGCCCCCACCCTATCGCCAGACACGTCGCTGGTGGGTAATTATCTTGAGCCTCAACGCACTGCTTCCACTTCTGATCCCGCAGATTGATATCGCAGCGCACGCCGGCGGCTTTTTTGCCGGCACCCTCATCACGGCGATCTTGCTTATCAACGCGCGTGAATTCGAACCCAAACGAGCACCCTCCCGCGCCCTGCGCGTGGCCTGTATCAGTGCAATCGCGATTTGCACGGCCGCCTTCATTCAAACGGCAGCCTATTCAACCACGCCTCATCCCGACGACGACACCATCCTCACCGACGATTATATTGCACGCGCCAAAATCGACGGCCCGGAAGCCCTGCAAGCACTTGCGAAAACAACTGCATTTGACCCGAATGCAACGCCCCACCGCCTGCGACTCGCGCTACGCGCCGCCAACGAAGCTCAGAAACTCGATCCCGACAACACCGAATTACTCAGAAACAAGATCTATCTCCAGGCTCGCATCGCAAACCGGTCGGGTCTGTAGGCCCCACACTGAGACAACCTGTCACATGCCAAAACACCAGCTATCGATTCGCCCAGATAGTGAGAAAAACACGTTTATTAACAAGTAAACGCTCAAAACGTTCGCCATCCGAATGCGCTATCTCCAGCCATAGGCAGGTTTGACTCCCAAGTCAGATCTTCATGGTATAATTTGTGCATCTATACTAATTGCAGAGAAGCAAACCTCCTCCCACTGCGATAGTTCGGAGCGTCACATGAATCGCAAGCCTCAGCAGAAAAAATCCAAATTGCAATTTACGGCAGTATTCTGGTCGGCAATATGCCACCTCTGCGGTTTTTTAACGGTCCTCGGCGTTTTGTCTTTTGCGTTCATGAACCAGGCCGCCCTCGGCGCGCTTCAGTCAATGGCTCAGACCAACGATCTGACAACCGGTTTGCTGTATGAAGGGCTTCTGACAATCGGCATGGCCGCATGCATCTGGGGCATGATCTACATCGCATATTTGGTCGTAAGCGCGCAGATCGCAGCATCACGCACCAGCCGTCTGGTGCAATCACGAGGCGCAATTTTAACCGAAACCCTCATCGTGTTGCCTGTTTTCCTGCTGTTCACGTTTGGACTGGCCCAATTGACCATCAACCACATGGCCGGCCTACTCACAACACTCGCCACCTACGAGGCCGGACGAACACTCTCGGTCTGGGTTCCCGAAGCAACGACCCGTCGAAACAACGCCAGCAAAGCCGTCGCAATCGATAAGGCAACCGCAGCAGCAGCCGGTGTTCTGGCTCCCGTCGTCGCACCAGGACTGGCAGCCTGCAATCCAAACTCAGCAACTTTAACAAAACAGCTTAAAGGCCTGCAGTCCGCCGGAAATGTCGATATGGGAATGGTAGCACGTCAGCCATCCTCCTTCGCCGCCGCCCTGGACAAGTCGCTGCTTCCCTTGCGGGGCATCACAAAAACGCGCATCGCCTATTGCTCTACCACGGTCAATTACGTCGAGCAGGGCGGCAACACGATCTCGACGTCGCTTCGATATAAACACAAGTCCGCGATGCCACTGGTGAAAATCCTTTTTGGTAGCATCGACACGGTAGGAGGAAGCACTGGTTACTTCTCCTCCATTGATCGTAGCTACGTGGTTACCAAGCAAATCGCACCAAATGTGGTTGATCCCTATTGATTTCGTGCTTTCTTCGTCGGCATCGAACACGCCTCACTTGAGCATGTGTTACATAAATACTGTATAGTATCAGCCCACAGGTTGAGACCATGAATTCCAAAATAAATGAGCTAATTGAGCGTCTTCGACTCAGACAATTCCACACCAATCAATCCGGTGCGGTTGCTCTACTTCTACTCGCTTCATTCCTAATCCTGTTCATGCTCGCGATGGTTTTGTTCGACACAGGCCGAGCTGCGCGCGATAAAATGGATGTGCAAATTGCAGCCGACAGCGGCGCATACAGCCACTCCATCGTCAAAGCACGCACGATGAATATGGTGGCATATTCCAACACCATCAAACGTATGATTTACGCATACGCCAATGTGTTTGCGACGGGTTGGGCTGCGCTTATGGCCCAGTTCGCGCTGGATGCTGCGCGATGTTTTAAAATCATTCCAAACCCCGCAGCCTGCGTACGATGGGGTAAAGGATTGGTGATGATCGCGACCGAAGGTATCGAAGCGGCCGCCACAAATATTCCCCAGATGATGCCTGGCGGATCGCGTGCAAAAGCCGAAATCGCGGCACTCGGAAGATACCAGAGCTACATGATCGGCATCACCCCGTGGTGGGCCTACGTAGAAAACATCATGCGCGCCAACAGCAATGGCGCCATGCTTTCAACCGTTTGGCCCCCACCACCCGGAAATCTGACTTCGATCGCCGACAAAGTTACTGGCTATGCTGGCACCGTCGATGAGTATCTTGGAACATCAGTAAAAGACCTAATCCCCGCTCACACCAACGCGGTCGACGGCCTGCCTTTGAAGCGACGCGATAAGGATGGCGGCTCAGCGATTGCCCCCGGACATACATCCTACTGCATCGAATACATCGGTTCGTATGAGCAACTAGCCCTTTCAATTCAGTATCTCGTAAAGACGAAAAACATCGGCACGATGAAAGTGTTCTTTGTAGGCTTGTCAATTTTGCCAGCCATCGGCTGCATTGTCGCAGGCCTTACATTCGGCGACGACGTACTCGACTATAAAATCGCCGGCGGAGCCGCGGGATTAGAACTGTTTCGCCCCAATACCTCCAGAACACCCAGCGACAAATGGCTGGGCGCCAGCGCAAATACAACGCTTGCGTATAAGCCACGCGCCGGCAGAAACACCGAGGCTGGAGATCGCCGAAAACTTAATTTCCTTAAACAAGATTACGGCGGCGTGAGCGCATCAGCATTGTACCGAAACGAAGGTTATTTCGCGCTCGCCAGAAGTGAAATTGTCTATGTCGACACCAGCATCCCTGGATTCCTGACGAGCAATTTCTCCAGTGGTAATTCACGTTTAGCTGGCGCGTTTAAAAGCCTGACCGCACGTCCGAACATGTGGAGCCCATCCTGGACCGGTCGCATGCGCCCCATCGCACTTCCCGGCGAGGGATTTGGTGGAAACACACACGGCGGCGAGGCAGGTCTCAACGAAATGTTCTACGACATGGCGCCCTTCTTACTCGTTGGCTCACTTATCGGACTCACCGACAGCGACTTTGGCTTCGAATCCGCAGCAAAAGACCTGTTCTTTTTGCACCGTGCCACCAAAGGCTACACGGCTGAAAACATGGAGGGGATTGCAAAATGAGAACGCCCTTAAACAAATCTCTGCTATCTTGCATCGTGACTGGCATTCGACGTGCCCACCAAAATCAGCGAGGATCGGCCCTGACCGAATTTGTAATTGGTCTGCCGATTTTCATCCTGATTTTCGCCGGCGTTACCGATCTGTATCGACTCAACAACACGGCGTTGGTTGTCAAAGCAGCAGCGGCCAGCAACACTTTCGCTCACGCCGTCTCTATTCAAACCTCGCTCAGCCCCCAGCACATGAATCCCATGGGTTCAGCCATCGCGGATCTAGGCCAGGGTAATTACTCCGGCATTGGAGATGCGATGGTCAACGGTTTGAGCGCTGCGGGAATCTACGCTGACTCCGGCGTCAAAGTCGGCCTCGCCGATCTAATTTTGCCGATCAACCCTTCTCCCAAAGTTACCCTCGGCCCAATCATGGGACAGGCTGACGGAGGTGGTTCCAATCTGTACTCCTACAATCTGCTAAACGACCTGGTCAGTTTCGAGAAAGAAGCCTTTCAACAGCCCAGCTTCACGCAAATCACAAGCGGCATCCTAAGTCTAACCGGCGCACGACCGGCCATGGCAGCCGGTATCCGTTACGGTGCAGCTCGTGGCGAAGCACCCGGTTCGGTTTCCGGCAATTTTGGAACCTATGACATGGGCGCAAAATATTCGTTGCCCGCTCCACCCATGCCAACCCACCGTGCAATCAGCGTCGCCCTTACGCGGCTAGAATTTGCACGGTCGAAACCCTTTGATAAAACCATCGTCGTTTTTGACTACTCCGCCGACACCAGCGGTGCTGACGAGAAAATCAAAGAAGCCAGCAATTGCCAGCAAGGCGCCGAGCTCTACCAATCCTGCGTGAACAACAACCCATTGTGTAGTTCCAACGAGCCTGGCGCATCCTGTCCCTGTGACATCAAGGATTACGATGTATCAGAAGACTGCGCAGGCGGCGGAAATCCCCTCGACGATATGTTTGGAGATTGGACGCCACCCAAGAATCCCTGACACAGCTATTTCACCAATTGTTACTCTGTTTTTAATGCTTAATAGAACTTTGTGTCCCCCTGTGACGGAGACTGCGCGATGACCCGATTAATCTGGACCCTTTCAAAACTCACCGCCGCCGGTGCGACGATTGCCGCCATCGGTTGGCTGGTACTTCTCGGATCGCCACAAGGTGAAATTGCGCAACCCGCCGAAGCCACCATTTTCGACTTGTTCGGCAACACACAAGATACCACCGTTCAGTTTGGGAAGGTCATCGCGGATTCAGGCCTACAGCCGCGCGCTTACAAATACAACGGTAACCAGCTCTTCTTTGCTGCCGGAGAAACCGAACTAAGCCCAACCGAAGTGCTTGCTCACTATCAACGTGAGTTTACAGCCCACGGCGTAAATAAAACCAATCACACGAACTCAAACCCAATCAACACTTCCTTCATGAATGGTCTTTTCGAAGGCGCCGATCGCGAAAAAACCCTCGTTGACGCCGAACCCGTTACCAATGCAATGGTCAGCGGAGATATCGTCCCCCTTAACGTCAGCCCCACCCACGTTTCCATGGGTGGAATGGTACTCAGCGATGCGAAAGATTCAAAAGAAGAGCGCCTTGATAAAATGATCGAACAGGACAAGTACGATTATGCCGAGAAGTTTAAAGGTTTCCGCTGGATCGACGCTATCTTCGATCCAGAAGTAAACCGCACCCAAATCACGGCAGTCTGGTCCGATAGTAACTTTGATGTCGCAAAAATGAACAATACAGCGTTCGTTCAGGAACCGGCCGACCCAGAAATCCCTGCATGCATTGGTTGCTCGCGTAATTTTCGCGTAGAAAGCCTCTCACCAAACGAGCCTTATTCGGCCAATCAATTCCGAACAAGAAGCTCACTCGATATCACCCACAAGTTCTACGAAAGCGCCATGCAACGACGTGGATGGACCAGCACCGGAGCACAACCAGCACTTGATCGCCTCGCCGCATTCATCCCCGAAGTTGCCGAGTTAAATCAAGAAGGCCGTCTGCTCGATCTTGAGCGTGGCGACAGCACCATCAGTATCGTCATGGTGCCACTGGATGATGGAACAGTGAACATTACCACGCTTCAAGCCGATAAATAATACAACTTAGCCCTGCCAGATTCCTGGCAGGGGTGCCTCCACTTCAAGCCAGTGGCTCGCGTCATCCGGATGCCAGAACCCGATCTTCCAGGCATGCAGTGCATGCCTCGTAAACGGTAGTCGTTCCAGCAGGAGCGGATCGTCCGGTGCAGCGCAAATCGCAATAAAAAACTCGTCATCCTGACTATACAGCTTATCCCCCGCAATCGGCGTTCCCTCTAACGCCAGATGAATACGGATTTGATGCTGTCGCCCCGTTTCGATCGTCACCTCCAAATCGGCCATCGCACCAAAAGCGTGATCCAAACGCCCCAACACACGCACATGCGTCGTCGCTTTCAGATGTCCTCGACCCATTCGAACACCGAGCACACTGCTCGTATCCTGCCCAAGGGGCGTTTCTAGCGTCTCGGCCGAACCAATATGCCAACGCCCATCTGGATCGAAAACCAACGCGCGGTAGACCTTCCGCGGATGCGCCGTAGCAAACATACCCCGCAACCGCGCAACATACTCACTACGACGCGCACAAACCAGCGCCCCACTCGTTTCTCGATCCAGACGATGAACTGGTTCGGCTCCGTCATATCCCTGCCTACCCAAAAAATGCGTGATCGTATTCAAGCGAGTCGAAACGCTCTCATGCACAAGCATTCCTGCGGGCTTATTGACGATCATCAGGACGTCGTCGAGATAAACGATACTTGCCTCCGCATCCTGGACCTCCTCCTCCTCTAATGGCTGACGCAAAATAACAACATCATCCATCTGGAGCCGCATCGAAGGTTTTGCCCGACGAAATGGACGTAACTCGACATTTCCGTGCCGGATTACACCATTGGCAAGCGTTCGAGACATCCGCGGAATTCGGTTTGTTAAAAACTGATCAAGTCTCCACCCTTCAAAGTTCTGATCAACAAGGAAATGACGTTCCCGTACATTCATGTTGATCACTTCACGCTCTTTTTTATCCTCTGGCATTCATTTCCACCTGATTTTCTTATCCCAGAAGTTCCAATCTCAAAAAATACTTCAGACACCCCCAAAGTTACTCACACTTAGACCATGCCTGTATTTTCTGACAACTCAAAGTCGTTTACACACCCGTCAACGAACATAAATTGCAAACTATTTTAAAATAACAGGCAACATTTCACCTCCTCAACTCGATAATAGATTCAGCAATTCGGAGAGACGACATTCGTTTTCACCGAAAGAGTCGCGCTGGGCGAGCTTCAATGTTGTTCCTGTACCCGA
>JBEBSM010000102.1:0-10752 GCA_040394315.1 Lujinxingia vulgaris | reverse complement strand
CGAACGCAGCCATTGAAATCGGCTGCGTTCGTCGTTTTTTGTTTATTGAACAACATGCAAAAAGCCGCTACACGCAATTTGCGTCGCGATTGTATCTAAAATAGAATTGAATGGTGAATTGTAGATTTTTGACCGCGAGATGCTGAATTTTGCCAACATTTTGCAAACGCCCGGAGCCCTGCCATGAAACGCCATTTAGTAACGATCCTGACGTCCTTCTTATTAGTCTCTGGCTCCGCCTCGCTTGCGTTCGCCGACGATCAATGCACGACCGACCGTGATTGCGGAGAGTCCGAAATCTGTGTCGAAGTCACCAGCGGCTGTCCGCCTCCTTGTCGCCCGGGCGATGACAGTTGTGTGGAAATCGAGTGCAATCCGGGCAAAGCCAAAATTTGCCAACCCGGAGAATCTGAACCGGCGGCAAGCTGCGAAACCGACGCGAACTGCGAAGGCGGTCTGGTATGCGTTGTGACGACCTATGCAACCTGCAATGGCGGCGGCGCAGAACCCGCGCCCTGTGCACCCGGCGATACCGACTGCAACACGGAAACCGAGCCTCCAGAAGAAACAAACTGCGAGGAAACCACGGAAAGCCTGTGTGTGCCGCCCTACATGGCGCCGTGCACGGACGACGCAAGCTGCGGCGCACCGGGATTTACCTGCGAGGCTGTTCCGACCTCTTGCGGTTGCACCACGCCTGCTCCCGGCGGGGGAGATGAAGGCGTTGAACCAGGTATTGAGGAGTGCGACTGCCCGGCGCCGGATGAATCCAACCGTTATTGCGAACTCGCTGTTCTTCCCTGCGACGTCGACAACGATTGCTCCGATGGTTTCATCTGCCACAGCAACGCCGGGCCAGCACCGGGAAGCCCGTGCACTATCGACTCTGAAACCGGCGTGCAAACCTGCGACGAAGATCCCGTCGATAATTCCAACGCCGAAGGTCGCTGCGCTCCCGCTGATTTCCGCGACTGGACTGGCGGCGGGCCCAAAGGCGAAGAGCCTACCAATGAAGGCGAGCCTGGCGGTAACACCGACACGGGTTCGACGCCTGGTACGGGCACGGGCGACACCGATCCGCAACCTGCCGCACCAGGTCAGGATGACGACTCTGCTCCCATCTCCGGCATTAATACCGACGACGCCGACGGCTGCCACGTTGCAACGCTTAACACCGGTAAAACGTCCACAACCGCGATTTTGCTGGCCGGTGCAGCGGCATTCTTCACCTTCCGACGCCGCAACAAACGCTAAGTCGCGCAAAAGTTAGAAAACACGCATTTCGGCAAGCTCTGAAGCGGTAACGATGACGAATTGGTTACCGCTTCGGGCCTGCCGCCCGCCTTCAAAAATCCCGAATCATAAGCTGTTCAACGTGGCCTTCCCAGGACTCGTTTTCGGTCAGCCAGATCTGCTCGGATTGCAGACCCACGCGACCAAACGCCTGCGCATCGGTCGACGCATTTCCGTACGCGGCATTGATGAACAGACCGGCCTGGCGAATGGCGTTGAGCGCATCGACCCGAAAATCTTCGGCCACCGACGAGCGAAACCCCTTCGGATCGCGCACGACATCATGCCGGGCATCCTCGCCCAACCACAACCGATGATAGCTTGCACCATTGTTCGCCATCACTGCGCCCGCCGAAAACCCCTGTGCCGAAAGCCACTCCCGCGCTTCTCGATCGCCTATGTTGCCGGCAATATAGGCAACCAGATAGCCATGTTCGGCATAGGCGCGGGTTAATTCGACCGCCCCCGGCAACGCCCTGGCCGCCTCATCACTCTGCGTGAGCAGCGTCCCCGCGATATTGAAAACCACAACCGGTGTATTCGCCGGCACGACCCACAACCTGGCTGTCACAAAGCTCAAATCGCCCGCAACCTGAAACGCCACGTCATACACGCCCGGCGCAACGCTATTTTTTAGCGTGATTGTAACCGCCCCGTCCTTGCCCGTTCGTTGATAACCGACCTGCCGCCAGCCATCACACATCCCCAGATACACCCTCACCCACTCGGACTCCAGACTCACATCGCCTTCGCCGTACGCCGCACGCGCTTGCAACAAAATCGGTCCACCCACCCGCGCCACCACATCGTTTGCCTGATGACGCGGCGCATTGCTAAGCGCCATCAATTTTCGTTCCGCACTATTCCACGGACCGTACGCCGTCGACTCAAACGCCTGTCCCGGACAATGCTTTAACCCGAGTGTTCCTCGCGGCGGCTCCTCCTCCACCGGCGTCAATGACGCATCATAATGGACCGGCAAAAACACCGTACGTGAACGCACCACCGGCTCCGCCGCACACCCCAAAAAAATACCGCCACTCATCGCTGCCAGAATAAAAACACCAAGAATTGCCCGAAACCGCACGCAAGTATCGCCCATGACATCGCACCCTGCAGAGGTTATCCACCCTTAACGACAACATTCACACTATTGTCACTAAAACATGCACCCGCAGCGCCCCATTGCAATTTCACACACAAAAACAAGCCCGCCACTCTTTTGAGTGGCGGGCTTTATCAGCAACCGACTATCGACTGCCTAACACAAAAATATGGATTCAATGAAACATGATCTCAAACATTTTATCATCCGACCATTCCGTCCAGTCGGCAATCGCATCTTCAGCCGCTCGAATCTTATTCTCCCCCCAACACCACACACTGCTATCTTCTAACAATGCGCATGCAAAGCCACTTCCAAGATCTAGCTGCTTGATACTTAAGGTTCCATTCAGATTCAGTGTACGTCTTGCTAACATTCCATTTTTATCCGCTCCCAAACACTCCACCTCACCGGAATCAAACAGCATGCAGGATACGTTATCACCCGCGACAATTGTTACAATGCCGCCTTTCTCCGGAGCAAATGTAACGTTGCAAACTTCTTTTTTATCCTTCGCGATAAAACCGTTACCAGACATATCTGGCTGCTTATACAAGAGCCCGAGTTCTTCATAAGTACAATGACTGGCTCCGCGATCCGGCGAGAAAAACCCACCCCAACATGTTACCTGACTGGAATGTCCTTCGGCAAAACACGTATGATTACTACCCGTACCAACAATTACTTCTCCCGATACTCCTAACACGAGCCCCCTGGATTCAATATCTACAACAACAGCAGGTTCACCATTTACATCGAAAATTTTATGTTGAACAACCTCCGTCTCAAGCTGCCCATCATCCGCATACCCCCAACACCAAAGTGCATTCTCATAGTATTGGCCACCCGACGAGGGTCTAAAAACCTTTCCGATCGAGCATGCATGAAAATATTTAGATGAAACCATGCCGGTAGGAACTAGAGTGCCTCTCAAATATTTCTCAATAGTGAGCGTAAGTGGCTTAAACTGCTCGGTATTAGTTTCCGTCCAATAGGTATAAATTTGATAGCCATTAGCCCCCCAACACATAACCGCTCCACCACCAACCAGACTCGAATCAATAACGTTTGCACAAGTATGGGTACCGCCGGCATGAAGCGATTGTATACCATTTATATAAGATTGTGGAAAAGGAACTAACGTCGGTACAAAAAGTTTCGGACCGTCGATTACGCCATCCACTTGCCCATACTCACCATCCCCCCAACACCACACTTGTTGTTTGCTGGACGATTCATCATAAACAATTGCACATGTATGCAACCACGCCGCCGTAATCGATGTACTCCCTGCTACACCCTGAACCTTTATCGCTCGGTTGAAAGGCCTTGAAGCATCATCACGATCGATCCCTAACTGTCTATTTTTATTATTTCCCCAGCAATACACCTCCCCCTTTCCGGACAATGCGCAGCCATGAAGAAATCCAAGCGATATGGACGCAACCAGGTCATTACATTGATCAGCTCCAGGACCGCCGCAGTTATTTATACATTTATCAACACAATCTAACTTTTCCTCTTCGACATCGTTCTCAACGTCAATCGGCTCCTCAATATCCGACTCATCGCCGCCTCCGTCTTGTTTATCATAACTCGTGTCATCAATATCATAATATGAATCTAACGAAATACCAACATCCTCAATGTCCTCTTCTATTGAAACATCAGAAGAGTCGTCACCTCCCGACATAGCCTGATAAAGTGCACATCCCTGCAAGTTCACCGCACAAAGACATACGATCAACACCATGATCGAAAATGACCCAGGTCTTCTTCCCTTATACAACATCACACACCCCTTGCTTGCTTAAACGCCATCTTTAATTAGCCATACATCATGTGCAAACAACAAACGTTAATTCATTAACGAACTTATCCCATATATCGCTAACAAAGCGCCGCCCACATACATCGTAACAGGAACAACATCCACGTGATCGTAGGAACGGTTTCTCGAAGTCGCTGGCACGTTATCCATCACGATACCACCTGCAAGAATCGCGGCGCTGGTTCCCAATAGCCAGTAGCCGGTCGAACTTGAACCCGAGCCGACCGCTACGCTTTCTTCCACAACCAGCGGGCGCACGCCATCGCTAGAATCCGCGGCCTGAATGCCTGATGCCGTAAGCGTGTCTGCATCGAGTTTCAAGGTAAGGCGACGCAGCTTTAACGGTGCAATATCCACGACCGTTTCCACGCTTTTCCCCATTGATGTGCCGCGTATATGATGCTCGCCTTTACTGAGTTCAATCGGTTCTTGTGGGCATGATCCCAGACTTTCCCCATCAATCGAAACTTGAAGGGTCACCGGATCGCATTCCAGCAAAACTTTGCCAGGGCACTCTTCGCGCAATTCGGCCCGGTAGCGTTCAATCGTCGCCGCGACGTTTGCCGCAGATGGCTCCGTCATCGTAGGCGCAGAATACGCAGCCTCGTAACTCTCTTCGGCACGCTCGCATTTACCCGCGTGTTGAAGCGCCCGCCCACGATTTACGAATGTGATATTAATCGGACCCAGCGCCAGCGATGAATCAAATAGCTTTACAGCGAGTTCATAATCCTCAGCGATAATTGCCTGTACGCCGGCATCATTTAACTCAAGCTGAGCGGACGTTGGAACGACCGTTTTCGGCTCACTTCCTTGAGCGAAACTCTCGGAAACCCCAACGCTACTGGTCCAGGCAAACAACGCTGCAAAACTAATGCAAATCAATACTCGACGATAATTCATGGTACTTCTACTCCCAAAAACCAGATGCAAGTTGGTGCTGCCCAGATCATCCCCAATGAGCCCGCTGCATTTGCGATTAAGCAATTCTTCTACATAACCAAAGCGATGCATAGACAATACGTTACACTTGCAAAATCGGGAAGGCAAAAATAGCTTAGTCCAAAACTCTCACCAGACCGTAAATCGAGAACAATATACCGCTTCCATAGAGATAGGCGGGCATCGCGACTTCGCCGAAATACTCGAAGTTGGAGTCCGTCGTCGATGTCCTAACCATAGCTGTCGTCAACAAAACCAGCCCGGCTCCCAGCAATACGGCTGCGCTGCCCTTGGACATCGGCGTTCCGATTACTTCACCCTCAAACGCCGGTGGTGTCACGCCTTCCGACACTTCGTATGCCGGCACCGGCTGGCGTGGCTGCTCAACAGTTTGTCGGGGAGGCACGCTACTGTCCGGCGCATCAACCTTCAACGACAGCTCAAGTGTTTTCATCGGCGAGATATCTGCCAACGACTCAACACTTTTGCCCATGAGTGTTCCACGTATCCGGTATTCACCCTTTTCTAAAGCTATCGGCGTACTCGGACATTGCCCGATATTTCTGCCATCGATTGAAACGCTAATTTCCACCGGTTCGCACTTCAACAATAGCTTGCCGGTACACGTTTCTTGCAATTCTTTACGATAGCGATCGAGTGTTCCCGCAACGCTTTGCGCCGACGGCTCAGCCATCGCCGGCGCAGAATACGCCGCAACATAACTCTCTTCGGCCTGCTCACATTTACCGGCATGTTGTAATGCACGGCCGCGATTGAGATACGTAATATTGATTGGCCCCAGAGCCAGTGAAGAGTTGAAAATCTGGACGGCCAGATCGTAATTTTTATCAATAATCGCCTGGACACCGGCATCGTTCAGCTCAAGCTGGGCCGCGGAAGGCTTCACCAATTTCCCAGGTTGTGCCTGCGCACTTTGCGCGTAAACTGCCGGCGTCCACAACACACTCGTCCACAAAAACGTGGCCGATACCAAGACGCTCATTACCTGCTTACGATTGTGTTTCATTCTACTAAACGCTCCACGAAATCCGGCATGCCTTGTCCGAATCGTTCTTGTTCTATTAAATTATCGAAGTATCGAAGTATTCGAGATTAGATAATGCTTAAAAGTCATGATACCTGATCAAAAACCAGTCATTTTTCATCAATTCACGGACCGCCCCCCCAGAGCCAGCCTGAAGCCCTGAGAAATTTCAACGTTTCGTGGGTTTTCTGACCAAAGCAGTCCGTACTATAGGCAGATGATACTGGCTTTTTCTAGCGGAACCACGCATTATCTCGATGATTATTGCTACCCTTTTCTATGCATTAGAGCTGTTATGAATGATTCGATAGTAAACGACATCCGCGACACAGACTCTCAGAGCATGGTCGGTTCGATCATTGCGAACCGATATAAAATTGTCTCTAAGCTTGGTTCTGGCGGATTTGCCGTCGTTTATCGCGCCTTTGATAGTCAGATTGAGCGCGACGTCGCGATTAAAATCTTAAATTTAGACGTCCTCAGCGGTAACGAGCAATCCCGCGAAGCGATGCTTGAGCGATTTCGTCGCGAAGCACGTCTGGCCGCACGAATCCGACACGCCAATGTGGTGGAAATTTACGACCTCGGCGAGCTCGAAAACCACACGCATCCTTATATCATCATGGAAATCCTCGAAGGTTACGACCTGGACGAGGAATTAGCCAAATACAAGGGCATGGTACCCGCACGTGCGCTTCCGCTTTTCTGCGGCGCACTCGATGCACTTGCCGAAGCGCATCGTAAAAACATCATCCACAAAGATATCAAGCCGGCCAATCTTTTTTTGAACTATCCCAATACGCGTCAAGAATCCTTGAAAGTCGTCGATTTTGGCATAGCCCATATCGCCGGCAAGCTCGATACTCGCCTCACGCAAACTGGGATGATGTTTGGCACGCCGCAGTATCTTCCGCCAGAATACATCCAAAATCAGACCGTTAGCCCCGCCATGGACGTTTACCAGATGGCGCTCGTCCTGGTTGAAATGCTCACAGGCCATGCGGTCGTCGATGCCGAAACACCGTGGCAATGCGCAATGAAACACGTCATGCGCTCGTATTCACTACCCGACCCACTGTTAGCCAGCCCGCTTGGTCCTGTTTTAATCCGCGCGCTCGAAGCCGATCACGAGGTCCGCTATCCCGATGCCGGTGCTTTCGTCGATGCACTACTGAAAATCGATCCCGCAACCGTTCCCGATGTGCGCGGCGAAGACGTCCGCCAACGCTCCTTCGATGTCGATTCTGGCGAGTGGAAGCCGACGCTTGAGACCGATGTTCCGGCGGTGCATCTTGAGCGTTTCGCTCAGTCCGGCTACCTAACCGCAAAGAACGCCGCGCCCCCCAAAAAAGGTCGAAGCGCCCTGCTTATTAGCATTTTTGTAGGCCTGCTCCTTTTAATCGGCACTGCAGTCGTGGTCCTGTTTTCGCTTCTTCCCTCAGACGAGGCCAACGCATCCAATGGCGCCGAGCCGGCTACCACCGAAATTACGCAGCCGGCATCTGTTGTGGGCGAAAAGCAAAAGGCAATCCCTGCTCCTACCGAACAGGTCAAACCGCTGGTCGTTCCCGAGCCCAAAGTCATCGCTCCCGAGCAACCGATCATTGCCGAGCAAGAAGTTAAAAAACAACCAAAGCCTGAGAAAGTGAAAAAACCTGAGGTCGCTGAAAAGCCCCCAAAACAACCAAGGCCCAAAAAGCAAAAACCCGCAAAAACTCCAGCACCGACTGAGGAGCCCAAACCCACAATGGTCTTTGCTCCCTGAACGCTGCGAACCTTGCAAAAAAAGCATAATTGCAAGCGCACAGATCAGCGGTTTTTAAAGCAAAACCGAGCGGATCAAATGCTCCCCGGCGCTTTCAAACAACGAAAAATACTCCACCGGCTGACGTTTTCCAAAAAGCTGTTTGCGAATCGCAGCGACGGAATCTCCCCTTCCATCGAGCTCCAAAATCGAGCCGCGCAAATCCTGCAAATGCGCAAGTTTTTGCCCCAGAGCCTTGCGTCCATCCTCAATAATACCCAGATGTGCACAAAAGTACGTCTCGAAATCCAGCGCAAGCACGCGCTCTAACGACTCAATCAGCAAGTTCATCGACTCGAACGCAAAAAAGCTTCTCGGCCGAGGATTCGCAAACAAATCCCCACCAAAAACCCAGCCCTTTTCGCGATTGTGCAACGCCACATGGTCAAACGCGTGCCCCGGCGTATGCACAACATCCCAGGTATAGTTTTCCGTTTCCAAAATATCGCCCAGGCCAATCGCACGAAACGGCACCCGCTCCCCCCAATAAACTTTGCGATAAAACGGCAATTTCATCGGCTTTTCAGCCTGCGCAATACCGGACAGGTGCATCCAGATCGGCACTTTTTTCGTGTCCTGAATCCACCGCGCCATGCCCACATGATCTTCATGATGATGGGTCAACAAAACCTGCTGAAACTCCCACGAGTTCAACAGCTTTTCCAGATCAGCACGTCGCGACGACGGTCCCGTATCGATCAACAGCCCATCTACCAAAAAGAGAGAAACACGGATCGCCTGCCCGGCCACCGAAATTCTCATCTCCGCCTGCAAAATTTCTTCAAAATTGTGTAGCTGTATTGCCATGTTCGCATCCTTCGCATTACTCAAAAAACTTCTAAATCCTTCAGGGAAGCTCCCAGACCTCATCGACCAACAAATGACCCCAGCCGGCCGTTGATTCATCGATCAACACCAGACGAACCGATTTGCCTACCTGGTCGGAAACATCCCATCGTACTTCGCGCAAAATCTCGGTGTTCTCTCCGCGCGCCACGTGTAAAACTTGTCCGTTACTATCCTGCAACTCTACCCGCACATCGTCGGATGATCCGCCGCCAACGCGTAACGAAACAATGCGGCCACGAATTTCAAAGAGCGGTGAAATCGCTGTGCCCACCGATTTGTCGGCACCGTGATAGGAGTTCATAAACCGCGCGCCACCAAATCCACCCACCGTCTGCTGATGTGGCAACTCTGCGCGCACCGGTCCTCGCCCCCATGCACTGCCCGTAAACTGCCAGCCCTCCAGCGTGCTCGACTCAAAGCCAAATATCACGCGAGCACCCGGCGGCATCACCGGCGGTTGAATCCGTGCCCAGATCGCAAGTCCACCCGGCTGATACGCCGTCACCGGAACCGGATATTCGTCGTCCGGCAACATCTGCTCGATGCGATATCCAGCCCTGAGCGCTGCATAAAATGACGCCGAACGTGGATTTTTCTCGTAAATAATCAGTTCATACGCGCGCCCACGGATTTTTTCATCAATTCCAGCCACGCGATCGCCACCTTCCGGCAACTCCTCGCATTTTTTCCCCTCCTCGCGCTGTTTTTCAGGCGAGGGACAACGCCTGGGCGTTAACTGCGTGACATCGGTAATATTCATCCGATGCAACGTCATTTCCTTGCCCGCAAGATGCGCGTACCAGGGAAAATACGGTACAAAAACATCTCCCTCAACCGCACGAAGCCGCTCGATCAACCGATCCCCGGCCGCCGAACTTGCCGCCGTAGGAATGTACTCGGCCGGCATCCAGTGCAACGAATACGCCTGAAAAGCAAGCGCTCCCAGCACGACGGCAACCACCGCCTTGCCCGCCCGACCATACAATTTCAAGCCGACTTCAAACAAAACGATCAACGATATGCCAACCGCAATCCCGCCAAAAACCAGCGCCGGGATGTATGCATTGCGCTCCGACCACTGCGTCGCAAGCCCGGTTGCCGACACAAACAAACTCACACCAAAAATCCAGCTCCAGAACGCATAACAACCCGCCGATTTCGGCAGTTTTCGCTTAACCGCAGCATACCCGACCACGGCCAAACCGGCCGCCACAACCACACAAACCAACTGCGGATACCGCTCCCAGAACTGCGAAAACCCGCCCCAGAACCGCTCCGTACTCGACCCGTGACGTTGATGATATTGATACACATACGTCCAGAACCAGCCGTCTGTTTTCACATACGCCAGGTACGTTCCACCCAGCCCAATCGTACCCGTGATGCCAACGTACAACGGAATCATCCGCCAGTTCATAACCAACAGCGCGACGCCCCCGGCCGCGACAAACATCACGCCGGTTTGCTTGATAAAAAACGAAGAGCCCAACAAAACCGCGCACGCAGCAATGCGCCAGTCCCACCATCCCGCCAGTAGATTCGACGCACGAGACGGCTTGCCCCAGATCCGAAGCCAAAACAATCCGACCGCAACCGCAGCAATCATCATCGAATCCACCCGAACGGTGTCATACCAGCCATACGTCCACGGATAACCCGACGCATACACAGCCATCGCCGATACCGCGGCCACCGCCACCAGCACACCACGACCAACCCCATCCTTTTTTGCAGCCGGCCTTACCCGCTCAACCGCCCACGCCATCGCCAACCACATAATACCCATGACGATCGCAACCGATACCAGACTCACCGCACGACCCGTCTGGTACGAAATCCCCGTAACCTTGCCGATCAGTGCCACCAATGTCGGGTAAAACGGC
>JBEBSM010000101.1:0-10795 GCA_040394315.1 Lujinxingia vulgaris | reverse complement strand
ATGAAAAGGAATTAGAAAATAAAAAATCAGCGCTTGAGCAGATGGCTCATGATCGCTTTTTGGACATGCAGACGATTTTCAGCTTCATCGATCACCATCGAATTAGGAGAATCAATGACAGCATCGCTGACCTTCACGTTACGACGACAAGGCAAGCAATGACTGAAAATACCATTGTTGGTGAGCGCCATTTTGCGCTCATCCACCATAAAATGCTTATACGCATCGCGACCAGGCTGTTCAGTTTCAAACTTGCCAAAATACGGCAGCGCACCCCAGCTTTTAGCATATACGACATCGGCACCGCTATACGCGCTGTCGATATCATGGCTGACCGTCAGCGTGCGGCCCTGCGCACTCGTATATTCACGCGCATAATTCATATAGCGCTCATCAAGCACGTATTCTGGCGTCGGACACAAAAGCGTCACATCCATCCCAAACTTCGCCGCAATCATCAGCGCCGAGTTTGCCACGGCCGTATTCAACGGTTTTGGATGATACGTCCACGTCAGCACGAACTTTTTACCATCGACAGCCCCCATTCGTTCCTGAAGAGCCATCATCATCGCAAGTTCCTGACACGGATGTGTGATCGTTTCCATATTGATAACCGGCACCGTCGCATGTTCCGCAAAAGCACGAATCACCCGGTCTTGCCGGTCGATTTCCCAGTCCACAAACTTTGGAAACGCGCGCACCGCGATCAAATCGCAATAGCGCGAAAGCACACGCGCAGCTTCGCGCACATGCTCTTCCGGATCCCCGTCCATCACCGTGCCCATGTCGAATTCAATCGGCCAGGAACCCTTACCCGGCTCCAGCACAACGGCATGACCACCGAGCTGATAAATTCCGATGTCAAAGGAGCTACGCGTGCGCAACGAAGGATTGAAAAATATCAGCGCAATCGTTTTGTTCTTCAAACGCGAATTCAGCGGCGACGCCTTAAGCGCGCCTGCATCATCGATCATCTGCTGAAGAACCTCGCGGGACCAATCCGCCGTGGTTAAAAAGTGCTTCATACTTGAGAACTCACCGGTACAAAAGAAAACAATCTACAACCCGGCGAGAATGTATGGATAATCATTATGCAAGTCAATGCAATGCTTTATCACGCGCGATCCGTCGTGCTCCCAGAATGACGACCGTAATGTTGTCATTCCCACCACGCTGATTCGCTTCGTTAACGATTTCGGCGCATCCGCTCTGTAAATCGTCCTGATACGCACACAAAATCGAGCCAAGTTCGGCATCATCAATCAGGTTATGCACCCCGTCCGTGCAGAGCAAAAACAAGTCTCCATCTTCTATCGAAGAGCAACCCGATTCGACTTCCACCTCGCGACGAACCCCGATGGCCCGTACCAGCATGCTTTTATAGGGAAATTGCGCAACAAACTCATGAAGTTCATCCCCCTTCAACCCACGTTGCTCGATGGCATAATTCAGCAGCGAATGATCAGAGGTCAATTGCATCATCCGCCCGAAACGAAGTCGATACAAACGACTATCCCCTACATGTGCCCAGTAGATTGTATCGTCGACAACATGCACAGCCACAACCGTTGAGCCCATCCCCTCTTGCTCAATATTCGCCAATCCCTGCTCATACACGGCCGCATTCGCCAGCTTAACCGCCGTCAACAACCGACGCTCCTCATCGCCCATATCATCAGGAAATACATAGGGAATCGGCATGTCCGCCGCATCCATATTCGCTGTTTCCTGGAAATAGGCTCCGATCAATTCACTCGTTAGCCGCGATGCTACTTCGCCTGCCGCATGACCACCCATCCCATCGGCAACCACGAAAAGATTGTCGCGCGGTGCTAAAAGGTACGCGTCCTCATTCTCAATCCGTTGCATTCCCAAATCGGTAGAACCTGCAAAATCGATTTCAAAATCCGAATTTTCGATTTTGCCCGCATCACGGCCTGGTTTGCGCAGAGGATAGTCCGGTTGGTTGTTCATTTTCATAACCACGCTGAGCTCCAGTTCGTGCGCTTTTGCCGCTGCAAGCTGAGATTCGCGCCCCGTCTCCGACAAGGAGAAGGATTCGAAGAGAATGTTTTTTTCTGTAAGTAGGATTAAGCATAAACACCTCGGTCTAAATAAACAACAGCACGTTCCCGATTACTCCCTTTTTCTATTTTACCAACAACAACGCCATACCCAGAACACGCTCACCGACCTCATCCCGATGGTTCCTCGCCGCCTCAGCACACACAAAAAAAGCCCGGTAGCAAAAAGCTACCGGGCTTAGAACCCGCACTAATGCGGGTCAAAACAACGCAAATGGATTAACCGAGCAGATCTTCTACAACTGCACGTTCTTCCAGAAGCTGATTCTTGGTGATTTCGATCTTCGCACGCGAGAAATCGTTCAGCTCAAGGCCCTCAACGATTTTGTAGTTCCCTTTGCCATCACAACGAACCGGATACGAGAAGATCAAACCTTCTTCGATACCGTACGCGCCGTTGCTGGGAACAGCCATCGACACAAAGTCATTGGATGGCGTTACCTGGAACATGTCGTGGACATGATCAATTGCAGCCGCTGCAGCGCTGGCTGCCGACGACGAACCACGCGCAGCGATAATCGCGGCACCGCGTTTTTGGATGGTCGAAATGAAATCACCCTCCAACCATGCACTGTCTGTGATGATATCGGTCACGGCCTTACCATCGATCTTTGCATTGTAGAAATCAGGGTACATCGTGTCGGAGTGGTTACCCCAGATTCCCATATTCGAAATGCTTTTCACGGCAACGCCAGCACGCGCAGCGAGCTGGTGTTTCGCACGGCTTTCATCAAGGCGGGTCATTGCCGTGAAGCGCTCACGCGGAACGTCGGGTGCGTTGTGCATCGCGATCAACGCGTTGGTATTGCAGGGGTTTCCGACCACGCAAACACGAATATCATCGGCAGCGTTATCGTTGATAGCCTTGCCCTGACCGACAAAAATCGGACCGTTTGCCTTGATCAGATCTGCACGCTCCATACCCGGTCCACGCGGACGGCTGCCGACCAGCATGGCAACATTTGCACCCGAAAACGCCACGTTGGCATCATCTGTGAGCACAATGTTTTCAAGCAACGGAAACGCGCAGTCATTGAGTTCCATGACAACGCCTTCCAGGGCTTTCATCGCCGGCGTAAGCTCAAGAAGCTGCAAAATGACCGGAGTATCCTTGCCAAACAATGCGCCAGAAGCGATGCGGAACAACAGGGAATAGCCAATGGCACCGGCGGCACCGGTAATCGAAACGCGAACAGGCTGTGTCATAATCAAGCTCCATAAAATAAAAAAAGTGGACGACTCAAGCTGAGAACCGTCCACTTGCTAGTGCGTGACAATCATGCTGTCAAGAAGCGTCAGCGTTGTTACTGAATGTTTTCTTCATGCATCACGATTTCTGATTGCGAGCGCAGATTCTCAAGGTATTCCTGCAATGCCTGCTGAATTGCCTGATTGCGCAACTCACGCTCCAGGCGAGGCTCCACGTCCGAGAATTCAACAACACCGGCAGGTTTCTTTTCGGTAACCTGAATGATGTGCCAACCAAACTGCGTACGAACCAGCTTGGAAATCTCGTCTTTCTTCATGTCGAATGCAACATTTTCAAACTCAGGGACCATCTGTCCGCGAGGAAATGTTCCAAGCTCGCCGCCCTGAGGCGCCGACGGTCCTTCGGATCGTTCACGTGCAATTGCCGCAAAATCAGCACCCGACTTCGTGACTTCCTTATAGACTTCTTCTGCACGAACACGCGCAGCTTCCCAGTCTTCTTCCGTGGCATCTGGCTCAACTTTGATCAGAATATGACGCGCACGGATCTGCTCGGGCTGCTGAAACATTTCCTGGTTCGCATCATAGAACGCGCGAACTTGTGCCGCATCAGGCTCTTGCAATCCGTTCGCGACCAGCAGTTGCTCAATCGCAATCGACTGACGGATGGAATCACGCAATTCTTCCTGCGTAATACCCAGCTCCGCGACCATATCTTCAAGCGAGCGCGCTTCACCGCCGGCTTCCTGGGACGCTTCGCTAATTTCCTTGCGGATTTCCTCAAGTTTAGCGTTAACCTGGTCTTCGGTTACGGTGATGTTGGCCTTCTTTACCGCACCATCCATCAACTCCTGATCGATCAAACGCTCAACGATTTGTTGAGCGACATGCGCAAGCAGCTGAGGTGGGAACTGACCGCTGGCGACGAGCCGATCGATCTCGGTATTGAAAGCTTCGGCCGTAATATCCGTACCGTTCACAGTCGCAATTGGGCCGGTCGCATTCGGAACGCCCGCTGCCGCAGCAGGTGCGCCCGCGGACTCTTCACCGCCCTCGCCCGGCTGACCATCGGTCTTGGTCGAACGATACTGAGCCTGCTCTTGAACGTTCGAATCGGGAATATCACCGTTTGAGCTACAACCGAAAACGCTCGCGGCGGCTATCAAGGAAACACACACTGCAGCCAGACGTTGTTTATAATTCATAAAAAAATCTCCAATCAAGTAGGCCGCGAACGACCAGAAACACAATAGCCAGGTTGGATACACGGCAAAAGGGCCTGAACAGCCTGCTGTAGCACAACCAGATCGCCGGTGCGAGTACTTTGTCGGTACGCGATTCTACCTGCAATCAAGATAGATCATTACAAATATAATGACGCTTACCGCCGCAACCACCCACACCAGCCCTTCCCCCGGCCATTTACTTGGACGCCTGTTGCTGCTGGAAAAAATCAAAAATCGTCTGCGCCGTCACTCCACCAACGCCTTTCACGCCTTGAAGCTCCGCAAGCGATGCTTCCTTAATACTCTTCAGGCTACCGAAATGACGCAGCAGATCCCGCTTCGTCTTCGGCCCCACACCGTGAATATCATCCAGACTCGACAACAAACTCTGACGCCTGCGCAATTGCTTATGAAAACCGTTCGCAAAATCATGGGCTTCGTCACGGATCCGCTGCAACAAATACAATTCCGCACTGTTTTGTCGCAAAACAACCGGATTCACGCGCCCCGGCAAAAACACCCGCTCCGGACTCCGCGTCACGCTTTCATCCTCGAATCCGATTTTATCCACACGTGATTCCGCCAGACTGATCACGTCGATGTCATGCAATCCCAGATCTTCGAACACCGCCATCGCCTGACCGAGCTGCCCACGGCCACCATCGATCACAATCAGGTCCGGCGCCGCATCATCGCCCTCGGCCACCTTCTTAAAACGCCTGCTCAACATCTCGCGCATGCTCGCAAAATCGTCCTGACTCGTAACTTCCTTCATCTTATAATGCCGATACTCGCTTTTCTCCGGCACACCGTCCTGAAAAACAACCATCGAACCAACAATCTGCGAGCCCTGCAAGTTTGAAATATCGTAGCATTCCATGCGCTCCGGATAATTATGAAGTCCGAGCCGCGCCTGCAGCTTTTCAAGCAAATCACGCGTGCGAACGTCATGCGCATGCTCACTCTCAAAGCTGTGCCGCGCATTCGTCATCGCCGTCTCAACCAGCGCATGTTTTGGACCACGCTTTGGCACATGGATCTCAACCCGATAACCGGCCAATTCACGCAAAAGATCTGCAAACGCCGTCATATCCTCCGCTTCCATCCCGAACGGCAGGCAAATCTCCCTGGGAATGTAATTTCCAGAGTTATAATACAGGTTCAAAAAGCTCGACAAAATCTCGACATCCGGAAACTCCTGCTCCGCAAACCCGAAACTGCGCGCACCCTCAAGCCGTCCACCACGCACATGCACGACCTGAATAACCAGCCGGTCCCCTTCGCGGTAATAACCAAATGCATCCCGATCGACATCACTCCCGTCGACCGCAATCTGTCGCTCCAACATCTTCTCAATCGACTGAATCTGATCGCGATACCGCGCCGCGTTCTCAAAGTCCATATCCTCACTGGCCGCCAGCATCTTTGCACGCAACCGCGTTACGAGTTCGTCGCCCTTTCCTTCCAGAAACAACACCGCTTCACGCACATGCGCCATATAGGCTTCCCGATCGATCGGAAACACGCACGGCGCCGGACAACGCTTGATCTGATACTGCAAACACGGCCGCGAACGATTCGCCAGAACCGAATCCAGACATGTCCGCAACATAAAATGTTTATTCAAAACCTGAAGCGTCTGCCGCACCGAATGCGACGAGTGATACGGCCCAAAATAGCGCGCATGATCTTCGCGCGCTTTACGCACGATCTCCACCCGCGGCCACTTCGCATTCAGATCAATCCGCAGAGACAAAAACGTTTTATTGTCTTTTAACCGCACGTTATAGCGCGGCTTATGCCTCTTGATCAGCGTATTTTCAAGAATCAACGCCTCTTTCTCATTGGCGGTGATAATCGTTTCAATATCGCCCAGAATATTCGGCAACAGCTTCACAAAGGCGCGCGGATCTCCCGACGAAACCGCAAAATAACTGCGCACCCGGGCTTTCAGATCTTTGGCTTTACCGATGTAAATAATGCGACCACGCTGGTCGCGCATCAAATAGCAGCCCGGCGCATGCGGTATAATCGCCAGTTTGGCTGCGTAATCGAACAATTCCATGGATGCTTTTCCCGAAGTTTAGTCCTGGCGCACCAGCACAAACCAGGCACTCATCGGTTTGGCCTTGAACGCTCGCCCAATCGTCACATGTTCTGAAACACGACGCAGGCGATCGACCATCCCGTGGTAAACAAATCGGCCAAGTTTAGCCTTATTACTTATGATTTCCGGCCAATTCTCCGGATGCTCCGGCGGCAGCTCACGATAATCCACGACGACCTCGCTTGTCCTGTCATCATCGTAAGCAACGTAATAACCAGGCCCGGTCACACCCGAAAAAGTCTGGTGATTATACCCCCAGAGAACTTCACGCTCATCCGATTTATGCGCAGCCGATGGACGACAAAAACGCTTCTGGAAGTTGCGAAACGCAGGAAGCGTGTTTTGCCCTTCATGAATGACCTCAGTCAGCGGATCTTTGCCCGGCGGCACGATGTCCGCAAGCGTCACACGCTGACCGGCTGCCGCTTCAAAAAGACGTTTCTGAATTTTCGGCGAAAAAAGCCGGATCGCAGCCACGCGATCCGCCGGCGTCGCATCATCAAACGCCTCGCCAAGTGCTTTCATATCAATCGGCTCTGCACGCACTAAATCGACAATTGTCTGCATTGTTGCCATTCGCTCTTCCTGTTTTCAAGGTAAACATCATCGGTACACAAGACCCATCATGCTGATGCGCTAAACCATCTCAGGCCGTTCAATATTCTAATTCGTGCGAATCACCCGCCGCTCGGAAGTCGGATGCTTGAAATCCTTCTTATCCTTTTTCGCGTAAACGCTGAGCAATGGCACACCATCAATTGCAGCTACATGCACAGGCGCAAGCGTTCCATACAGCGACCAGAGAATAATTTGCTGGTGCGTAAACTCTTTTTGCTGATGAAACAACGCATAGCCACTATCCCAGATTGAACCCGCCTGCAGATCTTTTCGCAACACCCCCTCACGTTTGTACATTTCCCAGGCCGTCCCAACGACCTTGTGGTTCCAAACCCGCGCGTTTTCTCCAGCATGTTGATTGACATAAGAAAACCCTTCGTTCGAAACATGCCCCCAGAACTGACGCGCCATTCCGTGGTCCGCCGCACCGCGATGCGAACCAATCAACTCATTAAAATAAGCGGTCCCAAAAGGATGATTGTGCGCCGTTGCATACATCGCCGGTCCAATTACACTCAAACCGAGCACTGCAACCATCACCAGCGCCGGAACCTTGCTGTCCGACCAATCAAAACGCTCCTTCAGAACATTTGCCGCTTCACGCGCCGCGAACACCACGCCGGCACCGCACAAAATTGCCAGAAACGGCATTGCCGGCATCCAGTGCTTCGTACCACCAAAAATCGGCGTGTTCGGCATCGATATCAAAAAGATCGGAAACACAAAATTGATCGCCAGCAGGAAACCTGTCCCACGCGGATCGACCCCGGGCGTACGCAAAACGCGACGCGCCACCAACGAATCCTTCCAGCTTTTGATCCGCTCAATAACGCCGAAATTGCGCACATAATAGTACGCCCCAAGAACACCACCGAGCAAAATCGTCGCCGGCACCGTAAACACCGTCATCACCCACGGATACGAAACTGGAAACGGCGGTTGCTGCAGGTTGTGCCCAAAATAATGCACAAAATAGTGTTCATGCGTCATGTGGAAATTAATATACCACTTGATGCGAGCGACCGTGTCGAACCAGTGATACGGCCACAATCCGATGAACAAAACCGCGCCGATGATCGCCATCGACACAAAAACCCACGGAATTTTTGGTAAACCCAGCCAGATTTTGCTCGCTTCATCGCGTTTGAACTCAAAATACTTCCAGTTCACCAACAACCAGTGCATTCCAAGTACGGCCGGCAAGAAAAAAGCGTTCAGCTTGGTCGAAAGCGCCAGTCCCCACAAAACGCCGGTCATCAAAATCCAGCGTTTACTGTCGTAACTTCGCCAGTAGCTATAAACAACTGCCAACCACAGCGCCACGATTGGAACGTCGAAAACCGTCAGATGACTGTGAAAGAAAAAGTGCGGCTGAAACAAAATTGCACCGGCCGCAATCAATCCGGCAGCTCGCCCAAAAATCTGACGCCCGAACAAATACACAATACTCACGACCAGCGCGCCGCTCACTGCGCCCGGCAATCGCATCGCCGTACTTGGCCGCATCCACCCCAACGTTTCATAAAAAAGCTTGTGACTCAGCGCGAACAACGACTTCATCAATACCGGATGTTCCGGATTGTAATTCCAGTGTTTATCGACGTTGGCCTGCTTAAAACTCTCTCCCAGATTACCTGCCTGAAAGTTCTTCCAGAGATCTTCAAACCAGCCAATGTACTGGTGAGCCGCATGAAAGTAAAAACCTTCATCACGCGGAAAACCCATTTGCATTGTCATCAAAAACAGCGCAAGCGTACCGGCGAAGATAAAAAGCACAAAAAGCCAGTCCAACCGAGTAAGCGGCTGCGGCTTGAAAACTGTAAATACTTTGCTCATGTCTGCCTGATTTTATGCCGTGAGCCAAGATTGCTCACATGCTGGCATTCACCACCGAACTGCAAATCGTGCGCGCAACAAACTCTGTGACGCGTCCGCGTTGCCCGCTGCATCGTCAAAGGCTGCGCCCGGAAATAGAATTCCGTATTCCGCGCGCGCTTCCAATACCAGGTCGTTTACCAGACGATAGCGATACTGCGCCGCCGCGTTCAACTCCCAGCCCAGATCCGTATCCGCCGTCTCGCGACCACGCGGCCCCCGCGGCGTTCCACCCGTTACCAGCGTCTCGTAGGGATCATAAATTGCCACGTCCGAACGCGCAAAAAGCGCGCCAACACCGGCTAAAAACCCCATATCCTGCCCGAATTGAAGCTGCGGATTAAAATAATACGCATTCGCAACCGCACCGGTTTCGATCAATTGCTCCACACCTTTGGGCGGATGACCGCTTTTCTCCGGATCGGTCGCGCGCACAAATCCCTGACGCGAAATCGCCGGCAAATAATGGTCAAAAAGCACCAGCCCAACTTTGTAGTTTGGATCAAAACGAAAACGATACAACGTATCATCACTCGCGTCGGAATCGCCTGACGCAAATCCCATCAACACGTTCAGCCCAAGCTCGCTGGGCTTATGCACCACCTCAAACTCGCCAGCCACACCCAATCCGCGCACAGCCATCGCCGAGGCGTCCGGCGCATAAGCACGCGTTGTTGAACCGGTCAGAAAAGCAATTTCGGTTGCTGCACGGTATTTCCACTGCGCATCGTCGTCATACCAGGTCCGTTCGGCGTGCAGATCAAGCGCCAGAATATCGAGCTCATCGCCCGACAAATCCGTCTGCGCCCTGTACGCCATATAACCGCCAACCGTAGTCTGTGCATCCTGGAAAAACAACGACATCAAACCCTGATACGCGCGATCGCCCATATCGTAACTTGCGTTTTCATCGCGATAAACAACATCGCCGCCCACCGCAAAATAGGTATTTGCCGCCAGATAAGAATCCGAAAACGCCAGAAAAGGCGACGTCGCGTACAAGGCACGAAACGAACGATCTCCACCAAAACTCTGTCCGAAAAGACGTTCATTCTGCGTCGAACCGCTATTTGCCAGCACGCCCAGACCCCACTCACTGGTCTGCAAACCCAGCCGGAATTGCCCGACATCAGACAACCATCCGCCATAGATCTCGCGCGGATCAAGCGCCGTTGCTCCGTTCGAACCAACGCCCGAATAAGGCACAGCACCCGAATCAATGTGAACCGGAACCCGAACATACGGATCACCGCCCAACCGCCCGGCCAGCGCATCGACGCCAAAAACAGCCTCAAAAGCACCGACCTTTAACGCGGCATCCGCCCGCAAACGATGAAAAAGAGCCTGCTCTTCGCTATCTGCGCCGAACAAACCATCCGCCCACAATCTGTAATTAAGTCCCGCGTCAAAAACGACGTTCTCAGACCTTGCCGAATCAAATGGCTGCGGCTCATCCAACCCAATTAGAACCGGATCGGCAAAACGAATTTCGCCTTCAACCGGTTCTTGCGCATGAAGTTCCGTCGGCGAAAAACCCACCGTGCCCGCAACCAAAACTGTGAACAAAACGACGCGAAAATGAACACGCAACATTGGGTATCCTGAAGAATTCAACGATAATATGCCACGTTATTTCATACTCTGAAACATCGGTGGCACGCAACGCGTTCACGTCA
>JBEBSM010000100.1:0-10872 GCA_040394315.1 Lujinxingia vulgaris | reverse complement strand
ACTTCGATGGCTGTTTCTTTCTTCTGCATGATCGTGGATTTTCCAAAGTATAATAATAAAAGGAGCGGGCTGTTTGTAAGTTGCCGAGAATATCGTCGGCATTGTCACCCTGACAGGCGAGATTTTCAACCGGCGAAACGCAGGGCTACGCGGAAATTTGCTGGTTTATACTTCCATCGGGCCTTCCGGCTCACCATTGATGAACTGTTGGACGATGGGATTGGGACTTTTCTTGAAGTCTTCCTGCGTGCCTTCGAGGACAAGTTCACCTTGATAAAGCATTGCGATGCGATCGGCGATCCCAAAAATACTGCGTAGATCGTGGGAAATTACGATGCTGGTGACGCCCATGTGATCGGAAAGGTGACGGATGAGCTTGTCGACCATGGCAGCGGAAATCGGATCGATTCCGGTCGTGGGCTCATCGAAGATCACGTATTCGGGATCAAGGGTGAGCGCGCGTGCGATGGCGACTTTTTTGCGCATACCGTCGCCGAAATCGGCCGGGTAGCGCTCGGCGTAGCGTTGCATGCCGACCTGACGCAGTTTTACCAGGGCCATTTCGTTGGCTTCGGCAATGCTGACGTTTTTGTGTTTGCGGATCGGCAGGGCGACGTTTTCTTGCAAGGTCATCGAGTCAAAGAGTGTGGAGTTTTGGAAAACCATCGCGCAGCGCTTGCGCACCGGGTAGAGCTCTTTTTCTTTGAGATGGGTGACTTCGACGTCGTCCAAAAAGATCTGGCCAGCGTCCGGGCGGATGAGGCCTATTAAGTGCTTGACGAGTACGCTTTTGCCGGCGCCGGACTGGCCGATGACAAAAAATACGGAGCCTGATTCTACGGTGAGATCGACGCCACGCAAAACGTGGTTTTTGCCGAAGCTCTTGTAGATTCCTTTGAATTCAATTCGACCCATAAACGGACTGCTTTACCAGGTGAGATTAAAACCGAGGCTGAAACGCTGAAAACTCCAGGTTCGCTCGGCAATCTTGGAATCATCGTCGATAATTGGTGCGGACTGGCTGAGACCCTGGACGAATGGAAATCCATAGCCCAGCTCAACAATCAAAAAGCGTTCGTCGCTCACCCAGATAAACCGTCCGATGCGAGCTTCAAGTGCAAGGATGTGCAGCGGAGCCTGGTCGAGCCATGCGCGATAGTAATGAGAACCAATGCCGGCTGTCCAGCCTCGTGGTTGTTCGAGTGGAAACCAGCGGGCCATCAGGCCGACTTGCAGGTTTAGGGCGATCTCGCGGTCGGACAGGCTGGCGTCGGTTGAGATGGTGTTCGGGCTGAGCCATTGCGAGCCGATTTCAAATTCTCCGGACATCGAAAAGCTGGTCGAGAGGATGTGATGGATTCCCAGGCGCAGGTTTGTGGCGGCGGTTGGCGCGACGCTGTTGCTCTGGGTGCGGTTGGGTGCGCCGGAGTCGTACACAATGCCGGGGTTGAGTGCCAGGCCGGCGGTTAAAAACTGGCGGCCGACGATGGGCATGAGGATTTCGTCGGCGTACGCGGTCGGCGTGGCGACAAAGGTCGATGCGAAAAAAGTCGACGCGAATGCTGCGACCAACAAAGTTAGCGCAGCGGGCCTGGCGATGTGTTTGGAGGAGAAGGGCACAGATATAACTCAGGTGGCGAGGTCGCGGCTTTCGGCGGTGGTTGGGGTCTGGTGTTCGATCGCGTGTAAAAAGCTGCGGAAGTATTCCCAGGCGCTGTACAGGCTGAAGACGGTGGAAATTACTACGAGCCAGTATCCGGTGCGATGAAAGTTGATCGGATAGGAGGCGAATACGAAGTTGATTTCGTAGGTGTAGTGAATGATCAGGCCGATAAGTCCGGTCATTTGAAATGCGGTTTTGAATTTTCCGCCTTCGCCGGCGGCGATGATCAGTCCGTTTCCGGCCGCCAGGCTGCGCAAACCGGAGACCGCGAGTTCACGCGAAACGATGACGATGACAAGCCATGCGGCCATGCGGCCGAGTGGGACGAGCATGACGAGTGCGGCCATGACGAGTAGTTTGTCGGCCAGTGGGTCGAGAAATTTTCCGGTCATACTGACCAGACCCTGGCGTCGAGCGATGTAGCCGTCAAGCCAGTCGGTGACGCTGGCGACGACGAATAACAAGGCGGCAATCATGCATGAGAAAGGATCGCCTGTGTAGATAAAGACACAGACTACAGGGATTAAAAGTATCCGAAATAAGGTCAACAAATTGGGGATGTTGACGATATCCTGGCGAATCGTCGAAGCACTCACGGACTCTCCTTGGCGGTCAGACCACTATAGGTCTGATACCATTGGTAAACAGATGCTACGTATTGCCGAGTTTTCGGATAGGGAATGCCATCGTAGCGTCGCACGGCGACGTCTCCGGCATTATAGGCAGCTAAGATCAGGTTGATATCGCCGTCGTATCGATCGATCAAGATGCGCAAGAACTTCGCGCCTCCGAAGATGTTTTGACGAGGATCGTAGGCGTTGCGGACGTTGAGGCTGGCGGCGGTGCGAGGCATGAGCTGCATCAGCCCCATTGCGCCCACCGGGCTTGTGGCGTCGGCGTTGAAACTGCTTTCGATGCGAATGATTGCTTTTACCAAGCCAAATGGGACGTTAAAGGCTTCGCTGGCTTCTTTGATGATGTCGTCGAAAGCGCCTTCCCGCACTGAAAAGCCTGGTCGTTGCGACGGGGCGGGCGGGCGGACGTTGTTTGTGTTGGCTGGTTGTGCGGGCCGTGGGTTTTGCACGCCTGGCGCGACTTTGTTGACCAGCCGCATTCCCGAACGGGGTTCGGTGGTGATCAGCAATTCGCCGCCGGATGTTTCGTAGGTGTAAATCTGGGCGATGGCAGGCGCAGATGTTACCAGTACGGCTGCCATTGCTGCAGCCTGCGTGAGAATGCCGAGGCATAAACCTAGAAACAACTGTAAGAAACGGGCGTTCCCGTTTAGCTTTGGTTTGTTAATTTTAATCATCAAATCCAGAAAACAGAGAGCATCAAGGCCAACGAACTACAACCACTGTAGGCTAGGTGCGAACAAATCAGAAGTATCTCTAATGCATATAGTAGGTGGCTGACAAGTTATTCACGTGATTGTGTGCGATGTACTATCAATTCAATCAAAGTTTGCGGGATTTTATTGCAGTGCGTGGCGAGTCGGCTGTGATTGACAGTCTAGGCTGGCTTTTCTAGTATCTGGCCGGCTTGACCGGGTAAAAAATTGTTGAATTTTTACCGCTGCGGTTTGCCTGTTTAAAGCTCTGGTTGAAGTTGTCGCTAAGGTGTTGAAGAGACAGAGCTTTTTTTGACGTATTACTCCTTCAGTAAAGTCCTATATACTTATGAGCACACCCGATCGAACAAGTGAGGCTTCTGAAAATTCGGAAGCGTCGACCTCGAATAGTACATCTTTGCGCGCGTCGATCGCGCGTTTGCCGTGGTTTGGGCCGGAAACCAAAGACATCTGGCGTGACCGTGCGGTGGTGCTCATCGTGCTGGCGGCGGTATTTTTGCCGTTAATTGGCAGTTTCGGACTCTGGGATCCGTGGGAAACGCATTACGGAGAGGTTGGACGCCAGATTACGGAGCGAAATGACTGGATCAGCACGTGGTGGGGCAGTCATTGGGAAGGGGGTGACGGGAGTGTAGAGGGCGGATATTTCTTCTCGAAGCCGATTTTGCTGATGTGGATGATGGCGATTGGCGTCGAGTTGTTCGGGGTCAATGCGTTTGCGATTCGGATAGGCGTTGCGATCGTTGCGATTTTGGGGTCATTGCTTGTTTATATGATGGGCAAGAGCGTCTTTAATCGGCGCGTTGGCCTGATGATGGCGGGTGTTTTAACGACTTCGCCGTTCTGGTTTTTTCTGGGCCGGCAGGCGCAGACCGATATGCCGTTTGTGGGTTTGATGACGGTCGGGATGTGCTTTTTCTTGATGGGCGCGTTTGGACAAGATCGCAAGATAAAGGCAGACCGGTTCAGTTATTTGCTGACGTTGGGCTGGCTTGGCGCGGTTGTGATTCCGCAGATTTCGCTGGTGCTGGTTGGACTGTCGCGCTGGCGCGGTGGTTCGTCGCGGTTGATGGATGTGATCGCGGGTCGTCCGATGAACGCGGTGATTGTGGGCGGCGTGCTGCTCGGGTTGAGCGGTGTTTTCCTGGGGCTTTCGCTCTGGAAAAGTCAGAATACGAAGCTGCGTAATCGCTTTGCGTGGTTGGCGCTCGGTATCACGTGGGTGCCGTTGTTGGTGTTGTTGCCTGTTATCTTGATCGCAGGATCGAATGCGGCGAACGGAATTGGCGGCTGGTTTGTGTGGGGGCCAACGCAGGCGGCGATTTATGCGACGTGTCTGGGCGGGGTGGTTTTCTGGACGGTTACACGGCCAAGTCTGGAGCGTGGCAAGCTGTATTTGATGTCGTTTTATGTGTTCATTGGCCTGGCGACGTTGGCGAAAGGTCTGCTCGGTTTCATGCTTCCGGGCGCGATTTTCTTCTTCTATGTATTGATCGCGCGCGACTGGCAGTTGTTGCGACGTATTAATCTCGGACGTGGGATTTTGATTTTCATCGCGGTGTCGTTTCCGTGGTATGCGGCGATGTTGATTCGTCATAATCCGGGATTCTGGCAGCGGTTTTTTGTGCATGATCACTTCAAACGTCTTGCCAGCGGTGTGCATCAGATTTCGGAAGGTAGTTTTGAGCACTTTATTCGCTGGCTAAGCTATGGGCTGTTTCCGTGGACGGCGTTCATTCCGGCAGCGCTTGGACGATTGTTTGGTGGGAAAGGTCTTGGACAAGACGATGACCGCAGTCGTGCGACGCTGATTTTGGTGTTGTGGGCGGTGCTGGCGTTTACCCTGTTCACGCTGTCGAGTACGAAGTTTCATCACTATATCTTTCCGGTCGTGCCGGCGCTTGCGATGTTGATCGCGCTGGCGTTGGATGATTTTCTCGACGGAGATGGCGTTGCGCAGCCGTGGCCGTTGTATCTGGCCGGCGTTGGAATCCTGGGTGTGGTTGCCTGGGATCTGATCGATGATCCGCAGAATTTCAAGAATCTGTTCACCTATCAATATGATCGAGAGTGGGATCATGCGACGTGGGATCGAGGATTTCGTCAGTGGTTGACGGTACTCGTGATTCCGGGATTGTTTGGTTCGGTATTGTTGTTGTTCCGGCAGGCGAAAGTGCGGAAAACCGGGCTTATTTTGTTGTTTGTGACCGGGTTTTCGCTGGCAGTTTTCAGTCTCGATGTTTATATGCCGCGCATTACTTCGACGTTCAGCCAGAAAGGGCTGTGGGATCGGTATTATGAGCTTTGCACAAAGACCGATGGTCCGCCGGGTAGTGATTCGCGGAAGCATTTTTGTGAGGAACCGGGGATTTCGTACAAGTTGAACTGGCGTGGAGAGACTTATTTCACGGCCAATGAGGTCATTCCGATTCGTAATGACAAAGATTATACGAAGTTTTTGGAGCAGGTTGGTAACGGTACGTATTACGGAATTATGGACAAAAACCGTTATAAGGGTGATTTCCAGCGAAAATTGCCGGAACGCTTCAAGAATAAGGCGTGTGTTGTCCATAATGAGAACATGAAATTTGTTTTGGCGAAGGTTCCGTGCGCAAAAGATGATCCTGCACGGGTTGATCTTGAAACGGAGTAATCGGGATCGAAATAGAGCCGTCTGAAAAGCGGCTCGAATGTCCGGGTTATCCTTCCATTTGAGCAATCTTGCTGATAACGTCGCGTCGCTTTACGCCTGTGAAATCGGCGCGACACCTTTTTATGACCGCGTCGTTTACGATACGTTTTACTGGTTCGATGATAAAAATACATTTATCTCAAAGTCTTCAACGGAGGTAGTTAATGAGTACCGCGAAGCTACATATCAATGGCAAAGATTTCGAATTCCCCCTGGTTACTGGTAGCGAAGGCGAAGTCGGTATCGACATCAAAACGCTGCGTTCGGCAACGGGTGCGGTAACGCTTGATCCGGGTTATGGAAATACCGGTTCCTGCACCAGCGCGATCACGTTCATCGACGGCGAAAAAGGTATTTTGCGCTATCGTGGCTATCCGATCGAGCAATTGGCTGAAAAGTCGACGTTCGAAGAAGTCATGTACCTGCTTGTTTACGGACATCTGCCAAACGCTGGCGAGCTCAAAGAGTTCGAAGGCAAGTTGACTGAGCATGCAGTTGTTCATGAAGACATCAAAAAGCTTATCGAAGCGTTTCCGAAAAACGCACATCCGATGACGATTTTGAATGCAACGGTTGCAGCGCTTCCGGCGTATGAAAAAGGCGAGTTGGATCTGGATGGCCAGGTCATCAGCTTGATTGCGAAACTGAAATCGCTTGCGGCTTATGCGTATCGTCATTCGCAGAGCCTTCCGTACATCGCACCGACTGCTGGCCTGAGCTATTCGGCAGACTTCGTGACGATGATGTTCGGTAAAGAAGGCGCAACGCCATCGGTCGTAAATGCGATCAACAAGTTGTTCATTTTGCACGCTGATCATGAGCAAAACTGCAGCACTTCGACGGTTCGTATGGTCGGAAGCGCCGGCGCGACGTTGTTCGCATCGATCGCTGCAGGCGTGGGCGCTCTTTCCGGTCCGTTGCATGGTGGTGCAAACCAGGCTGTGATCGAGATGCTCGAGATGATCGTTAAGGACGGCGGCGATTATGCAAAATACATGGACATGGCAAAAGATCGCGATTCGGGCTTCCGCCTGATGGGCTTTGGTCACCGTGTTTACAAGAACTTTGATCCACGCGCACGTATTTTGAAGGCGTCGGCTGATGAGGTTCTTGAGGGCCTTGGCGTTGAAGATCCGATGTTGGATATTGCCAAGCAGCTTGAGAAAATCGCGCTGAGTGATTCGTACTTTGTTGATCGTCGTTTGTACCCGAACGTCGATTTCTACAGCGGTATTATTTACAGCGCGCTGAACATTCCGACGGATATGTTCACGGTTATGTTCGCAATCGGTCGTGTTCCGGGCTGGATCGCGCAGTTCCGCGAACAATACCTCGACACCTCCGCCCGCATCCAGCGCCCTCGCCAGATCTACACCGGTGAGACGGAGCGGCAGGTTTAAATCGACGATAGCTTCGCCGCCGCGTCCGGGATGGCCAGGATCGGCCTATCCCGGACTCGCCGGCTTCGCTCTCCTCGATTTATCCCTTGCCGTAGATGGCTGGGTTGGGTTGGTGGTTTTACGCGGATACTCTCTTTTTGGAGGGTGTCCGCGTTTTTTTGTGGTTTGGGTGGTGGGGAAATTCTCAGGACGACGTGATTTGGGGGGAATGGTATTGTGATAATTCCTCGGACTGGATTGACTGAAATGAGTAGGTGGCGGCGATGACTGAATTTAGAGCATTGGAAGTGGTGGGGCTTCGTAAGATTTCGGTTGGGTTGCTGCTGGCGGTGATGGTGTTGGTGTGGATGCTGCCGGGGACGGGATTTGCGCAGTTGCATGAGGGGTTTCGGGTGGCGACGTATAATGTTCGGCATGTGACGGGTGACGATACGGGTGTGTATGCGTGGTCGGCGCGTCAGAAGGGTGTGTTGGGGATGATTCGGGCGAATGATCCGGATGTTTTTGGGGTGCAGGAAGCGAGTAGCGCGGTGATTAATGATGCGCTGAAGGCGGAGTTTGGGAAGGATTATGATTTTTATAGGCCGCCGGGTGGGAGTCCGAAGACTATTTTCTTTAAGCGCGCGCGGTTTGAGCGGTTGGTGCCGAATGCGGAGGGTAATATTTCGCTGCCGAATCCGTATGCGGCAAGTGAGGATTGTTTTTCGAATGCGCGGGGGCGGACGTCGGCGTGGGTGAAGATTAGAGATCGGAAATCGGGGCGGAAATATATGATCGTCAATGTGCATACGGCGCATGAGTCGAAGTGTTGGAAGGCTCGCAATGAGTCGGCGGTGCGGTTGCATGCGTTGCTGGCGCAGCACGCGGCTGGGGATTTGACGTTTGTGGTGTTCGGGGATTTTAATATCGATGAGCAGCGAGCGAGTGGGGTGGGTAGTAACAAGATGATTACGATGATGGAGGAAACGCAGGCGAAATATCGGTTGCGGATGTCGGCGCGTCATTCGGGCAATACGACGAATTCAACGCGTACGTTTAATAGTTCGTGGAAAACAGCGAGTGCGGGTGCGAATCGGCTGGATTACATTTTTGTGAGTACGAGCGATTCGACGACGTATCGTCAATCGTTGGATCAGCGCACGATTAAGGAAGTGATGGGTTCGGGGGCGGCGATTTCGCCGTCGGATCATTATCTTGTGCGGGCGGAGGTGCGGCATGCGCCGTTTGCGTACAAGTCGATTGTTTCGGAGCGTGAGGGGACGACGGGCGATCATCGCTCGTTTGCGGATGTGAACGGGGATGGTGCGGTGGATTTGATGACGTGGCAATCGCCCGTCGATGAAGGGCGGGTGCATGTGCATTTGTCGGATGGCGCGGGGAAGTTTGCCAGAGATCCGATTGTGGATCCGGTCGTGGGGGCGTCGGGGGAGTTGCGGTATTTTGCGGATGTGGATGGGGATGGTTGTGCGGATAGAATTGCGTGGAGTCATATTCTTGATGGCGGGAAAATGCGGGTTGGGAAGTCGCTTTGTAATGGCAAGTTTGAGGCGGCGGTAACAGCGAGTGCGGGGAGCGCGAAGTCGGGGACGCAGTGGTTTTTTGCGCGAATAAATGATGATGCGTGCATGGATCGGGTGGCCTGGCATCCGCAGGTTTCGGGTGGAAAGCCGCGTGTGGCGTTGGCGGCGTGTGATGGGAGTCTGAAGTTTTTGTCGGAGGTTGTGAATACGGATGCTGGGGCGAGTGGGAATCCGGCAGCGAATTTCTCGTTTGTGGACGTGGATGGCGATGGGCTGGCGGACAAGGTTTTGTGGGATCGCGACCAGTTTAGTGGGCGTTCGCGGGTTTATAAAAGTCGTGGGGATGGAACGTTTGTGTATCATTCGGAGCAGTCGGGTGGTTCGAGCGGTAATCTGGCGACCAAGATGTTTTTTGGTGATGTGGACGGCGATGGTCGTGCAGATAAGGCGTTCTGGCGAAATGATTATCGGCAGGGACGGATTCAGTTGTATCCGACGTCTTCGGCGGGGCTGGGAGCGCATCCGATCATGGTGAATAATGGGCCGAGCACGAGTGTGAATGCGGGTTATCATCTGGCGGATGTGAACGGGGATGGTTCGGATGATTTGATTCGGTGGAACACGGGGGAAATTCCGAGCAAGATGTATGTGTATCTGTCGTTGATCGTGCGGCCGGCGGATGTAGATCCGGATCCAGATCCGGACGATGGAGATTCTGACGTGGGTTCGGATATCGAGGATGACGTCGGGTATTTTGATAGTGGGTCGGGTGAGTTGGCCGATGTGTGGGATGATTTGGATGATAGCGGTGCCGTTGACAGTGGTGTCGTGGACAGTGGCGGGGATGAATCAGGTGATGAGGAGATTGGCCTGGATGAGGCTCGTGGAGCGGTGGTGATGGGCGGTGACGGTTGCGGTTGCAGCGCGGTTGATGGCAAGGGGCTGGGTGGATCGTCGGGTGGTCTGTTGTTGATCGGGTTGTATTTTGTGGCGCGTCGTCGTCGTCGGAACGCTGCATAAGGTTTGGATAGAATGGATAAAACGAGTGGAAATGTGGAGATTATTGGGACGTATCTGGACGTGGATGGTCAGGTAAGTGGGACGCGGTCAGAAGTCATTGTGGAGCGTGCGACTGCGTTGGGTTTGGTGACTGAAACGTTGCAAATTCAGCCGTTGTCGGCGGGTTGGGATGCGGAGCCTGCGGGGAGTTTTAAGAGTGGTGCAGCGCCGATTTTTGCGCTTGCAGAAGCGGTACGTTTGCTGAGTGCAGGCACGGATGTTGTGGTTATTTCGGGTAGGGATTTTCTGCGTTCGGAGTACAGTTCGGCGGATCGTGCGCGGTTGATGGCTGTTTTTGACGATGTGACGGTGGCTGAGTTGTACACGGAGCTGGCGGACGAGTTTATACGTCGTGAGGGGATTTCGGAGAGTCGTTTTTTGGAATTGGCGCGTGCGCTTGAGGCGAATTACCGAAAAACAGCGGTGCGTCGCGGGCTGAAAGTTGCGCCGGTCGGTGCGAATGATCGGATGGTGACGGGATTGTTTCGCCTGGTGGATTGCGCAAATCCGGTGATTGATTTTGAGGGCGAAGTTGTGGTTGCGACGGCGAATGCGGCAGCGCTTTTTGGCGAGGAGGGCGTGCAGGTCGTGGCGGTTTCGACGGTGGAGGTTGCGGACGGGCCGGCGCATATTGGTGCGTTGGCCGGGTATGCACATCTCAAAAAAGTGATGGGTGAGATCGGGGAGAGCGTGGATCTGGCGCAAATTATTGCAGATCCGAGCGCGGCGCTGGAGGTTTATACGTGTTTTCCGGTGGTGCCGCTGGCGTTTATGGTCGCGGCCGACTGGGCAAAAACGCCGGCAGAGATGCTGGCGTTGCTGGAGCGGCGCGAAATAACGACGAGTGGCGGCATGAATTTCGCGCGCGCGCCGTGGAATAACCCGGCCTTGCACGGGCTGATTTTGGTTGCGCGTGCTGTGTTGGCGGGTGCGTCGGTTGGCCTTGTCCACGGCAATGGAGGACTTGGTGGCCGTCAGGGCATCGCGGTGTTGCAGCGGTCCTGAATCGACGAACGGCTATTCTGGCGGGTGGTATGTGGTGCCTGGAGGAGCGTGTGGCATCAGGCGGGGGCGTCTAAAAACGCGTTCATTTTTTCGAGCAGGCGTTTCATGTCAATCGGTTTGGTGTCGAAATCGTCGCATCCGCAGGCAAGCGCTTCGTCGCGATCGCTTGCGATGGCGTGTGC
>JBEBSM010000099.1:0-10907 GCA_040394315.1 Lujinxingia vulgaris | reverse complement strand
CGACAAGTTTTGACACCGGACATGCAGGTTTGTTCTACCAAGGCTGCGGTGTTTGTACAATTTTTGTGGTTCGGAAGGTCTTGGAAGGAGAGTTTCGAGCCGAATTTGGTAATTTGGAGAGATTTGCACAAATTGTTGACGTACATTTTTGATGATTTTCGGTCAGGCGCACGTAGGAAAGAGAAAAATTGTACGTGTGTGCTACGACCTGTGCGAAATTTTGCTTTGCGCGTTTCTGGATAACCAATAAATACAAGTGTCTGCAGGCCAAATTCGGTCTGAATGACCGCGAACCTTAGCTGAGTCTGTAATCATGCTCGAACTTGAAGAAATCCGATTGTATTGCCTGCAAAAACCCGGCGTAACCGAGGACTTTCCCTTCGACGAAAATACGCTGGTGTTTCGGGTTCTGGGCAAAATATTTTTGCTCACGAACCTGACTAACAGCCCGACCAGGATTAACTTGAAGTGTGATCCAGAACGCGCACTCGAGCTTCGTGAACAACACGCGAGTGTAATTCCCGGTTATCACATGAACAAAAAACATTGGAACACCATAACCATCGATGGTTCGGTGGACAGGTCCCTGATTTTTGAATGGATTGATCATTCTTATGAGCTGGTCGCGAAAGGACTTACAAAAGCCCAACGCGACCAGCTCAAAAGTAACGATTGAAACGACCAGGCAGGTTTATTTCGGCATTTTATCGAGCGGCAAGCCGAGTGCTTTCGCAACGCCAGCCCCGTAGGCCGGATCTGCTTTCATGCAGTTGCCGATGTGGCGGTATTTGATCTCATCCGGAGCATCGCCCATTCCGCGCGCTGTGTTCTCGAACAACAACTGTTGTTTTTCAGGCGTAAGCAGACGGAATAGATTGCCGGGCTGTGAATAATAATCTTCGTCGACACGGTGATCCCAGCGATCCATCGATCCTTCCAACGCGAGCGGCGGCTCGGAGAAATCTGGCTGCTCTTGCCATTCGCCGTAACTATTCGGCTCATAATGCAAGGTGCTGCCGTAATTGCCATCGACGCGCATCTGGCCGTCACGATGAAAACTGTGCACCGGGCAACGCGGCGAATTGACTGGAATTTGATGATGATTCACGCCGAGACGATAGCGTTGCGCGTCGCCATAAGAAAACAAGCGGCCTTGCAGCATGCGATCCGGTGAGAAGCTGATGCCGGGAACGACGTGCGCCGGGTTAAACGCTGCCTGCTCAATCTCCGCAAAGTAATTGTCCGCATTACGATTCAGTTCAAACTCGCCGACTTCAATCAGAGGATAGTCGCCTTTAAGCCAGACTTTCGTCAGATCAAACGGATTGTATGGAACCTTCGCAGCATCTTTCTCGGGCATAATCTGAACGAACATCGTCCACTTCGGGAAATCTTTGTTCTCGATGCTGTCGTACAAGTCACGCTGGTTCGACTCGCGATCATGGCCGATTAGTTCTGCTGCTTCTGCATCACTCAGGTTTTTAATGCCCTGCTGGGTGCGGAAGTGAAACTTCACCCAGAAACGCTCGTTCTCAGGGCTGATAAAACTAAAGGTGTGGCTGCCAAAACCGTGCATGTGCCGGAAACTGGCGGGAATGCCACGGTCCGACATCAAAATTGTGAGCTGATGAAGGGCTTCTGGCAACGAAGTCCAGAAATCCCAGTTGTTTTTGGCGCTGCGCATATTCGTGCGCGGGTCACGCTTTACTGCATGATTAAGGTCGGGAAACTTTAGCGGGTCGCGAAAGAAGAACACGGGCGTGTTGTTGCCGACCATATCCCAGTTGCCTTCTTCGGTATAAAACTTCAGCGCAAAGCCACGAATATCGCGTTCCGCATCGGCTGCACCGCGCTCGCCGGCAACCGTACTAAAGCGGGCCATCATCGGTGTCTTTTTGCCGATTTCTGAAAAAATTTTCGCACGCGTATATTTTGTAATGTCGTGTGTGACCGTAAACGTGCCGTGCGCGCCCGAACCCTTGGCGTGCATGCGACGCTCCGGAATTACTTCACGATCAAAGTGAGCCATTTTTTCCAAAAACCACACATCTTGAAGCATCGCCGGACCACGCACACCTGCCGTCATCGTATTCTGATTATCAGGTACCGGTGCGCCAGCTGCGGTCGTTAGCTTTTTCTTACTCATTAAGTGCTCTCCTGGTGAAAATTACACAGCGGGTTACTGTTAGCCATTAAAAGCGGGCAATTTACAGATACATTCCATATATACCGAATATACCGACAGAAACTAGAACAAATCTAAGTTAGCTCGGATTTGCTGGAACCTCAACTACATCGTTCAAACACATAGCCATATATCAGGCTCCCCTAACGATCGTTTTTTCATGCCGAAGTAGTGTAACGACCGCCCACGTTGCACGCAATCTGCGCGTTCAAAAATATAATAGCGCGGAGCGAACGCGCGATCGTCGCTAAAAGATTGGAAGCTGTACGCCCAATGGCTAGCTCCACCGACCTTCGCAGGATTCGATTATTTTCCAATCCACACGTAATCTGCGACTTTTTCAGATTGCAGATACGCAAGATCCCGCATTTCTGACTGATGTTCCTTGCCGATAGTTACCGGAATTACGGTCACGACGTCTCCACCTTCCGTATTCAGGCGGCGCTCCAATCGGGATGGAATTCCCCATCCGCGCAAAAGGTGGCCACTACCAACAAGCACGACCATCTGTTCAATCTGTGGATGCTCGTTCATAAAGGTGAAGGCACGGTCCGCCATCGCTTCATCCCATACAATTTGCGCCTGGAAAAACTGCTCAAGGCGTTGCTCGTCATCGGCCATGCCATGTTGTGCAAAGATATCACGCAATTGCTGACGATACGCATCATTGGACAGATCCATCTCGGGAAGTTGTTCACGATCTTCTACGGACAACCCGTCAACGCCCTTTTTGCCAACTTCCTTCACCAGACGTCGTTCGATATTGACGCCGACAACAGGATTTTCAGCTTCCTGCGCGAGTTTCCAGATGGCGCTATAAAAGTTTGCGTCCATTCCCCAGCGTTTTTCCCACTCGGTTTGCTCGAGCATCGCCGCCTCGTCGATTTCTCCGGCAACGTACGCATCCAAATGCGGCTGCACACCACGCTCAAACATTTCCATCCCGAGCGCAACACGAGATCCATCTGCCACAAGCCCCGCATACACCTGCCGCTGCACCTCATGATGCCAGACATCATCATGATGCTCGCCGACCAGCACAAACTTCGTCTGCTGCAGCCGATCAAATAGCATCGCCGGCTCTAACCGATTGCCAGTTGATACTTCGTAAATTCCTGCCTCAAGCATTTGCACCGCCTGATTTGGTTTTTCCGATGTGTTATTGTCCGGCACAACCGTCTTGCCGCCACATGCGCCGGTCAACACAGCCAACAAAACAATGATAAAACTTTTGATCAATCCGTTATTTTTACTCAAGATATCCTTCACCGTTCACAGTAGCTGCTGCGATCATCACCAATTTCTGCCCGATAGCCATCGCAGATATACACCAAATGTCGCTTGTTCGCGACAATCCCCGAATCGTAGATACAAAAAAGCCAACGCATCATCGATGCCCTGGCTCAAATTTCTTCCGAAAACCTCAAAATCTACGGCAGGCAGTGTCTGTATCAGAATTTCAGCATAATATTGTGTCAACGAACGCATGCAAAACGGTCATCACCCGCTATTATACAAAGAATACGAAAACAGGTAGCCCTCGCGACGGCCACAATTGGGCTATGGCGAGGGCACCTGCAAATAAACGCGTGTTGATGTAGAGCCGAATGGTTTAGAATTTGAGCTTCATGACGGGAACCTCGACGGCCTTTGGCACATCGCGTTTCATATATTCGACGGACTGCGAGGCCATCTGGTCTTGATTAGCGTTCATCACACGATACGTACCCAGACCGGCACCTAAAAGCGCACCACCACCGGCAAACCCTGCAATGGTCCACGGCGTCCAGTCAAATCCGCTGATAACATAACCGGCAAAACCAACCAGGGTTCCGATGCCACCGCCGTACAAGGTATAATTTAGAATCGTTCCCAACCCCTGCCTACTCTCGTTGGGAATCACTTCTTCATCCTGGGGATCTGGCATCGCATCATCAGATTGCTGCTGATACGTTGTAGAAGTTACGTTCAAAAACTCTGCATTATTTGCAGCCGGCTCGCTGTTGCCGTCTTCCGCCATTGCAGTAATAGGAAACGCGAGACCCAGCACGAAAAGACTTCCGAGAAAAATCCGTAATATCACTGAGGACATCTTCTACCTCGTTTGAATAAGCTACTTCTGCCGACCGGCAACGCTGCCCGGCGGCACTTCAAAACAATATGGACAATCCACACTGTTCGCTCGTGATAAACCTAAGCCGTCTCGACAAAATGAAAAGACCTACAAATCAATCACTTACACAATTTACCAGACGTATATTGCGCAGCCTCGCGTAAATTCCAACCCTGGCGCGCATTACGAATCCACCTACAAACGACTACTTATGAATTCATCACCTATCCATTACCTACGCATCGGCCACGGCCCGACCATCGTTTTCCTGCATGGCTTCATGGGCGCAAGCAACGACTGGCTGCACATCGCCGATGCACTTAAAGATACGTTTGAATGCGTGCTCCTCGACCTGCCTGGACACGGTAAAACACCCGCGCCTTGCAACGAAACAACCGCCAACATTGCCTGGATGGCCGAGCAAGTCCGCGCGTTTATGACCACCCAAAACATTGGGCGCTGCCATCTCGTCGGGTACTCCATGGGGGCGAGAATCGCGCTTCCTCTTGCGCTGAACCACCCAAATTTACTTCAATCCATGACCATCGAATCCAACGAACCCGGACTTCAAGATGAAAAGGTGCGCGCAGACCGTGTGCACCTTGATACGCAGCGCGCCCAGAGCATCCGCGAGCACGGCCTCGATGCCTTTCTCGACAAATGGTACGCAGCGCCACTTTTCGAAAGCCTCACCAAACATCCGCAATTTCCCAAAACACTCGCCAAACGCCGCCTCAACGCACCCGAAACAGTCGCCAAAATTATTCAAGACGTCAGCGCCGGCCAACAAACCAACCTCTGGCCACGTGTTTGTGAGCTGAGTTTGCCTTCACTATGGATAACAGGCGAACTCGACACCAAATACACGCCGATCGTCACCCGCGCAGCCGCGCTGGCCCCGCGATCTACCCTGAAAATCATCGCCGATGCTGGCCACAACGCTCATCTTGAGCAACCCGACACCTATGCGCAAACACTCAAGAAATTCCTGCTCACATGCTGAGGTCGACAACAGCTTTCACAAAGGTCAAGACACCTTGAACTTTCCCGCAAAACTGTTAAGTAACTCCCGCTGCGCATTCCGACGATAAATTCGCCGACCTATTTGCCGAGAGTTTACAGATGAGTACCAACACCAACGTTTCCGCTATCTTTGACGAATCCGACTGGGAGCAAGTAGAAGGCTTCGAGTTCGGCGATATTACGTACCACCGCGCTATCGATGCCAACGGCAAGCGCAAAGGCACCGTGCGCGTCGCGTTCAACCGCCCCGAAAACCGCAATTCTTTTCGCCCCCAGACGGTAGACGAACTATACCGCGCCCTGGATCATGCCCGCTGCACATCCGATGTTGGCTGCGTTTTGATCACCGGCAACGGCCCCTCCCCCAAGGACGGCGGCTGGGCATTTTCGGCCGGCGGTGACCAGACCGTACGCGGCAACGACGGCTACAAATACGACGACAAAGACGCACCCACCGCAACCAGCATGGGCCGCCTCCACATCCTCGAAGTCCAACGACTCATTCGCTTCATGCCCAAAATCGTCGTCGCAGTCGTTCCCGGCTGGGCGGTAGGTGGCGGACACAGCCTGCACGTCGTCTGCGACCTGACCATCGCCAGCCGCGAGCACGCCATCTTCAAACAAACCGACCCCGACGTCGCAAGCTACGACGCTGGCTACGGCTCCGCCCTGCTCGCTCGCCAGGTTGGCCAAAAACGCGCACGCGAAATCTTCTTCCTCGGCAAAAATTACTCCGCCGAAGAAGCCTATCAGATGGGCATGGTCAACGAAGTCGTCGACCACAAAGATCTTGAAAAACGCGCAATCGAGCTCGGCGACATCATCAACTCCAAAAGCCCCACCGCCATGCGCATGCTCAAATACGCATTCAACATGCCCGACGAAGGCATCGTCGGCCAACAACTCTTCGCCGGCGAAGCCACCCGACTCGGCTACGCAACCGAAGAAGCTCAAGAAGGCCGCAACGCGTTTCTTGAAAAACGTCCCCAAGATTACTCCAAGTTCCCCTGGCACTACTGAGCATCATGCAATTCAAGACCGCCTCCAAACAGCTTGTTGCTCGCTCCGTTGACGTCGAGTTCAGCAGTCTACGCGCGTTGTTCGCGAGCCTCGCGCCGCAAACACGCGCGTTCTACCGCTTTACGCCCGACGCCGACTGCATCGAGATGTTGGCGCTGGGCGTTGCCGCACAGAACAAAGTTTCCATTGCTACAGACAGCGGCAACGCCAGTTTCACCGAACAATACAAACGCATCATCAAAAATCTGGTAAACACCGACGCCAGCACTCGGCAACACGCCAAAATCTTCGGCTGGAGCGCCTTCGACCCCGATTTTCCAGAATCCACCACGTGGACCGCATACCCGCGCCGCACACTCTACATTCCCCAACTCATCCTCACCCGCCACGCCAACAACTCCACGGCCACCATCATCGCCCCCAAAGCGCGAATCGAAGCCGTCTGGGGGTTCTGGGGAGCCTTTTTCGATCCCACGCCGCAACCCGAATCACCCAACACCACCGAGCCCACCATCACCTGGCTCGACCGCGACGCTTTCTACAACGGCACACACCACGTCACACAAACCAGTAAAGCAGCCAAAGTCGTGCTCGCGCGCCGCGCACTCATCGAAACCAACGCCCCCATCAACACCCGCAAACTCCTCGACACGCTGGCCAAAAAATACCCGACCTGCACCACATTTGGCATTTCCGCGCCCGAAAACACCGAATTCCCGGTATTTCTCGGCGCCACACCCGAACGCCTCGTCCACGGCCGCAAAAGCAAGATCGAAACCATGGCACTCGCCGGAACCGCCCAGCATCCAGACCACGATCTTGTCGACAGCGCCAAAGAACTCGAAGAACACATCTACGTCCGCGACATGATCGTCGATACCCTTCAACCAATTTCTCGAAAAATCACCGTCGCGCCTGTACCCACCATAAAACACCTCGCAAATGTCTCCCATCTTCTCACACCCATCAGCGCCACCCTCAAAACCGACGCCAACTTAGCTCAGGTCGTCGACGCACTTCACCCAACACCCGCCGTCTGCGGCACGCCCACCGAACTCGCCCGCCAGGAAATCGCGCAACTCGAACAATTCGACCGCGGCCTCTACGCCGGAACGTTTGGCTGGCTCGACCTCAAAGGAAACGGTGAATTCGACGTCGCCCTGCGCTGCGGACTCATCGGCCAACAAAAAGCCATCCTTTTCGCCGGCGCCGGCATCACCGCCAGCAGCGATGTCGATGCCGAATGGACCGAAACCGAAAACAAATTCAAGCCACTCATCAACGCTATTTCGTCGCAAGGGCGTCCGAAGGCAAAATCATGACCGACATCCTCGCCACCCCCAATATCAACACCCTCTGGGCAAAGATCATCGTCGATGAACTCGTCCGCTCCGGCCTGCGCACCGTCGTCATTTCCCCCGGCTCACGCTCCACCCCGCTCGTTTTGCAATTCCACGCCCATCCAGATATTCACGACATTTCCATCGTCGACGAACGCGCCGCCGCATTCTTCGCCCTCGGCATCGCCCAGGCTACCCACGAACCCGTCGCACTCCTTTGCACCAGTGGAACCGCCGCCGCCAACTACTTCCCGGCCATCTGCGAAGCCAACCAGTCCAACATCCCGCTCATCGTGCTCACCGCCGACCGCCCCCCCGCACTCCACGACTGCGGCGCTCCCCAGGCCATGAACCAACACAACCTCTACGCAAACCACATCCGCTGGTTCCACCAACTCGCGGAACCCGCACCAACCGCCAACAACCTGCTTGCCCTGCGCTCGATCATCTGCCGCGCACACGCACATGCCCGCGGCACCAACGCCTCACAACCCGGCCCCATTCACCTGAACGTCCCCTTCGCAAAACCACTCGAACCCACAAAACCAACCCCGGAATTCACCCAGGCCTACGCCCAGATCCAGCAAACCGCACCCGTCGCCCTCACCGGCCGCCCAAACGCACAACCTTATCTCCACACACACACCACCCACGCCGCGCCCGCACCACAAACCGTTCAAGCACTCGCTGACCTCATCAAGCAAGCCAGACGCCCCCTCATCCTTGCCGGCGCCGATCCGCACAGCGCCCAATACCGCGGAAGCTTACGCAAACTAGCCGAACACATCGGCGCACCGATTGCCGCCGAACCAACCTCCAACATCCGCCACTGGAACCATCGCGGCCCCAACGTCCTTGCCGCCGCCGATCTTCTCTTCCAGAGCGACATCTACCACGACGAAAAACCAGACCTCATCATCCGCACCGGCCGCGCCCCCCTGCTATGGGCAACCCAAAAACTCGTCATCGATCCAGCCATACTCGCCAACACAACACAGATCGTCATCAACCCCAGCACCGAACTCCACGATCCAGACCACATCGTCAGCCATCACTTCGCCTGCGACCCCGACCTACTCCTTCAACAAACACTTGAAGTTCTCACCATCACCTCAAATACCAAAACAACCAACACCTCCTGGCTCGCCAATCACCAGAAAACAAACAATTCGATCCTCCAAAACATCCACAACAAGCTCGAAACAACCCAGGAAATCACCACACCCGGTGCCTGGCACGCCATCGGCCACCTCATCCCCGAAGACGCCAGCCTCTTCGCCTCCAACAGCATGCCCATCCGCGACCTCGACACCTTCATGGGCCACGCCAATCGATCTCTAAACATTTACTTCAACCGCGGAATCAACGGCATCGACGGCATAATCGCCACTGGCCTCGGCATCGCACGCACTCGCCCAAAAACCATCATCATCACCGGCGACGTCGCCTTCCGACACGACTTGAGCAGCCTCCTAATCGCTCGCGAACTCAACATCAACGCCACGATCATCGTCCTCAACAACGACGGCGGCGCAATTTTTGGATATCTCCCCATCGCCAAACCAACCATCGCCACACCAGAAGCCCCAGACCGTCCCCAAGATAATATAGAATCCGCATTCCAAAACCATTTCCTCACACCCTCACCCCTGCCTATCTCCCAGATCGTACCGCGCAGCATCACGTTACAAGAACCCACAAACTGGCAGGAATTTCATGACGCGTTCAACACCTCCATAACGGCGCCAGGCCTACAGGTCATCCACGTCCAGACCAACCGTATTGCCGACAAAAAATTCAGCGATCAACTTCGCTCCACCGCTATCTCCTCACAATAAACAGCCAACGAGCCAGCCAGTCATCATGTCCACCATCCAAATCCCATCAGAACCCGCCGCCAAACCATCCCTCATCCGCACATGGATCATGGCCTCGCGCCCAAAAACCCTGCCAGCCGCCATCATCCCCGTCCTGGTCGGTACCGCCGTCGCCATCGCCTACGGTAAATTCGCCGCAATCCCAGCACTCGCGGCCCTCATCGCCTCGTGCTTCATCCAAATCGGCACCAACTTCGCCAACGATTACTTCGACTTCAAAAAAGGCGCCGATACCGACGACCGCCTCGGACCCACACGCGTAACCCAGGCCGGACTCATCGCCCCCGAACAAGTCAAATACGCAACCGCACTCGCGTTCGCCATCGCCGCCCTCATCGGAATCTACCTCATCGTCATCGGCGGCTGGCCCATCCTCGCTATCGGCATCGCCTCCATCATCTCCGGCATCGCCTACACCGGCGGCCCCTACCCACTCGGCTACAACGGCCTTGGCGACGTCTTCGTCTTCATATTCTTCGGAATCATCGCCGTCACCGGCACTTTCTACGTCCAGGCACTCACCTGGTCCGCCCCCGCACTCATCGCATCCATCCCTGTCGGTCTACTCGCCACCGCTATCCTCGTCGTCAACAACTACCGCGACATCGACACCGACGTCATCGCCGGAAAACGCACCCTCGCAACCCGCATCGGACGCCCCGCAACCCGCGCCCAATACTGGATCATGATCCTCGGCGCCTACCTCATACCAATTCTGCAGTTTTCCGTGTACGGTAACGCCCCCTGGATCTTACTTCCACTCCTAAGCCTTCCACTCGCCATCGTTCGCGCACGCTCCATCAGCCAGAAAACCGGCCGCGAACTCAACCCACTCCTCGGCCAAACCGGCCAGCTTCTCATGATCTTCGGAATCCTCTACGCAATCGGAATCGCACTCGCAGGGAGTCCCCAATGAATACCTCGTTTCAACTCAAAAAACTCGAATACACCCGCGTCGAGCTCCCGCTCGCCAAACCCTTCACAACCTCCGTCAACACCGTAACGCACCGAACCGTGCTCGCTATCACCGCGCATATCCAGCTCGATTCACCCATCCATAACTTCACCTTCACCGGCTACGGCGAAGCCGCGCCCCTACCCGGATGGTCAGACGAAACCATCAACGATTGCATCGCCACACTCACCGCACTACCCAAAAATCTACACTTCCAGTCCATCGCCGCCCTGGACGCCATCTACCCGGATCTACACAACCTCCCAACATTACGCGCCGGCGTCGAACTAGCCCTGCTCGATGCGCTCGCAAACGCACACAACACTTCGATCGCCACCGTAATCGCCAAATATTTCAACCCAACAGAACATCACCTCCCCCGCAACATCGCCGT
>JBEBSM010000098.1:0-11026 GCA_040394315.1 Lujinxingia vulgaris | reverse complement strand
GGCCGCTTGCAGGCGGGCGAAGATTTCTCGGCGTTTGGCGGCGTTCATGACTGCGTGGGATTGCGGCGGGCCCGGGCGCGGGCCAGCGCGGATTCGATGGCCGAGCGCTTGCGGTCTTCCTTTTGCGTGTCGTCGGCGGCGGGCGCATTTGGCCCATTGGCATTGCCCTGCTTCCTTGTCGAAAGATCCAGCGCGGTTCGCCGGGCAGTGCTAAGAACCAAGTTTGTGGCGGTTGGTCGAACGAGTTCCTGCACTGTTTTCAGGGTGTTCGAGCCGTTTTTGGCAATGGTCATGGAGATGGTCGGAGAGTCGACGATCATTTCTAAGACGCGCATTGCATGGATATCACGGCTAAGCTCGGAGAGCTGAATGCTGGCGCTGGGTATGTCGGCGACGTTGGTTTTCAGCGTCTTATGATTGAGTCCGACGGTGAGTTTTTGCACTTCAATTTTTGTGTTTTGGTCGATGCTGAGCCCGCCGATTCCTGCGCTCAGGAATGGAAATGGTTCGAGACCACTGACGTTGAGCGATGGCTCGAAGTTGAGCTGGCCGGTGGATTTTTTCCAGGGAGCACGCAGTGTCAGGGCGATTTCGATCGTCTCGGGTAACTTCCAGCCGGGGATCTGGGTTGTGGCGTGGAGTAAATCGAGACTCGTGGTGAAATCAGCATGGCTGGCGGAACCGTCGATGCGCGCAGTTTCGGCGTGAATCTTTTCGAGAGGCCAGGCAACGGGGCTGTTTTTGCGAGCGTGGTCGTTTTCGTAATCAAAAGTTACGGAGCCGCGTGAAATAGCAACGTCGGGCCATTTTCCGCCGAAATATCGCAGGAAATCGGGCTGATCTGGGGTTAATTCTGGGTCGTCCGCGCTTTCGGTATCGGGTTGGTTTTCGTCCGCTTTGAGGCGGTCGAGAATGTAATCTACGTTGAGTGAGCCGTCGGCCATGCGGACGATTCGAAATTGAGAATCGGTCAGTGCGATGGACGAAATCACCTTATCGCCAAGCAGGATCTGGGATTTGTCGAGTGATGCGCGTACTTCACCAATGGTCGCGAGTGGTTCTGAGCGTTCGGGCAGAGCAACTTTTAAGTCCTTGATGATTACGCCTTGCCAACCCGAGGTCTGGATGTCGCCGGTTGTGATTTCGAGGCCCAGCCGTGTACCGACGCGCTCCAGTTGTTGGCGAACGAGTTTTTCCGCGATATTGGGGATGATTAACCAATAGGCGACAGCGGCAACGAGCAGAAGTGGGACTGCTACGATGCCGGACCATTTCAGAAGTTTAATCATGCGCGAAGAATACTTGCTTGAAGCTGATGGTTTGGCCATTCGGTGCTCAGTTGAGTCGGTCGATTCCGGTATGAAGAAAATTGGAATCCAGAGCAATGAGTACTAAAATATGCGTGTTTGGTCAAAGGCGGAGTTTGAGCACGCGGCGTTGTAAAGAAAGTTAGAAACATGAGGTTTGGGCGTGTAGTTAGCAGGAGCAAGGCTTGACTTTTGAGGGTTAACCAACGAAGTTCTGCACGCGTGAAAGTTTACTCAGATAAGTTATTTTATTCAGTTTGAAGGGTGTGGGCGATGAGCAACTGGAAGGACGAACTACTCAAAACAGCGGTTAAGGCAATGCAGAGCGATACGGCTCAAAAGCTGATGAGTAATGAGAAGTTACAAAAGGGATTTGCGGCGGCATTTAAGGCTTCTTATGACATTAAGAATGGCCTGGATGAGAAAAAGAATAATATAGCGCGCAAATTTGATCTCGCAACGAGCGATGATTTACGTGATGTAAAGCGCGAGTTGGACAGACTGCGTCGTCAGGTAACGCATCTCAAAAAGCAACAGACCGAAGAGGACGAAGAGGCGTGAATATAAGGACTCGTGGTGACCGCGTCCGACGGGTATTGTTGCGTCTGGCCGTGGTAGCGCTGGTTGGATCTGTGTTTCTTGGTGACTTTTCTGGCTCAGTTAAGCCGGCCGATGCGCATCTTGCGACGTTTGGGAGCTGGGAGATAACGCGCGGGTATTTGGTCGAGTTATTTCCCGACGCGACGAATTTTCTCAAGCGAAAAGAGACGTATAGCGCAAAGCAAGTTAAGGAAATTGAGGCGTATCTGGGTTTTAAGCTTTATCCGGAAGATAAGACGCCTGAATTTTTTATTGCAATCGACGAATCCAGTGGCAAGAAGCGTTTGCTCGGGGTGGCGATATTTATCGATCCGCGGGTGAAATCGGGTTTGTTGGACGGTAAGGTCACTCAAATTGAAGTGGGAATCGGGGTCGATTCAAAGGGTGCGGTGAAGCGCGTGCGGTTGTTTGATTACCGTGGAAGTCGTGCGTTGACGCAGGCTGCTTTTCTGGATCAATTGGTCGGTAAAACCCTTGAAAGTGATTTTTCGGTAGGTGCGGACAAATCGATCAAGCCGGTTGCCGGAGAAGAAGAAGAAAGTCAGTTGATTTCGAATGCTGCGCGTGAGGCTTTGTATTTGATGAAAGTCTCTCTCGGACGTGAAAAGAAAAAGCAGTCCAAATAATCTGTATTCTAACTTTTATATTAGAAGTGAAAAGTAATGAGTCGACCAATAATCTTAGTGACCAATGATGATGGAATTCATGCACCTGGTCTTCTTGCGTTGGAATCGGCGATGGCCGAGCTTGGCGAAGTATGGGTCGTCGCGCCGCAAACGGAACAAAGTGCGGTAAGCCATGCGATCAGTCTGCGACATCCGTTGCGGGTTGAGAAGGTTGGCGAGCGGCGCCTGGCGGTGAGTGGCACGCCGACGGATTGCGTGTATGTGGCGATGCATCAGATATTGGGTCGTGCGCCTGATCTTTGTGTTTCTGGTATTAATCACGGCGCCAATCTAGGTGATGACGTGATTTATAGCGGCACGGTGGCCGGCGCGGTTGAAGCGACTTTGGCGGATGTGGCGTCGATTTCGTTTAGTCTGTCGGGTTACGGCGCGCTGGATTTTGATATTTCGGCTCGTTTTGCGGCTAAAATGGCGCGGTCGGTGCTGTTGGAAGGGCTACCGCGGGGCGTGTTTTTGAATGTGAACATTCCGCAGGATGCGGGGTTGGATGCAGAGATCAAGATTTCGAAGCTGGGTCGTCGAAATTACGGTCGTAATGTCGAGGAGAAGTTAGACCCTCGAAACAATCCTTACTATTGGTTGGGCGGCTCGGAACTGGGTTTTGATGATATTCCGGGCCGTGATTGCAATGCCGTGGCGGATGGTTTTGTGAGTGTAACGCCGGTTCATCTCGACATGACGGATTATCGTTTTATGAATCGCATGAAGAATTCCTGGAAGTTGTGAACGAAGGGGTTTGAGCTACGCGTGTTCACGTGCTAGCGGCGATTGTGGCGTTGAAACACGAAGTTTCGGCGTTGTGGTTTACGTACCGACAACCATTGAAAGAAGGCCGAAGTAGAAATGAATGAATTAGAAACGCGTGTTCGGGCAACTATTCGTGACATCGTCGACTTTCCGAAGCCGGGAATCGTTTTTAAGGATATTACGCCGCTGGTTCAAAACGGCGAGATATTTGGTGAGATTGCGGCGCACTTTCGGGATCGGTATGCGGAACAGGGGATCACGCATATTGTTGGCATTGAGAGTCGCGGATTTGTGTTTGGAGCGGCTCTGGCGTACGCGATGGGGCTTGGGCTGACGTTGGTAAGAAAGCCCGGCAAGTTGCCCTATGAAGTGGTTGGGGTGGATTATGCGCTTGAATACGGAACGGATCGCGTGGAAATGCATGTGGATGCGGTAAAGCCCGGAGATCGCGTGATTATTGTCGACGATTTGCTTGCGACAGGCGGCACGTGCGCGGCGACGGCTGAGCTTGTTCGTAGTCAGGGCGCAGAAATCGTAGAATGTGCATTTGTGATCGAACTCGGTTTTTTGGAAGGGCGGGAGCGGCTTGGTTTTCCGGTCTACGCGCTAACTTCTTATTAAAATATTGAAAAGTTAAAAATGATCGAATGGAGATCTGGCATGAAGTGATCACTTTGTGCGGAGGATTCGATTTTTGATACGCGCAAAGAGCGCAGGTGCTGACACGGGCAAAATGTCCAGTAAAGTGTTTCAGCAACTGCGTTTTTTGCGTTTTTTTGTGCGTATAAAAGTTCGGGCGGCAAAACTATTTTCAAGAAAGTGAAAATAATAGGCAACATTTCGGGGGCTTCTGTCGAAAACAGATCATGGAAAATTTTGGGTGTCGGTATGGTATCGAGATCATGAGACAGGAGCGGACAATGCAGGGATACAGATTGCGCGCGAATTATATGTGGATCGTTGGAATGTTAATGGTGTTGTTTCCGAATATTTCAACGGCATCGGATGGGCAGGTTGTAGCCAGGGGGGAAGGGCAAAGCGAGGTTGCCGTGGTTTCGTTGGTTTTTGGGGCAAAGCAAAGCACTTCGGAAAAGAGTTTCAAGGAACACGTTGCGCGCTGGCTTGATGGGGAAAATGTAAAATTTATCGATTCATCTTCGCTGCAGAGTCGTCTGGCTGCACGACAGGTCGCTCCGAGCGATCCAGAAGTTGAAGCAAAGTTTAAGGATATTGAGGCAGTTGTAACCCAGGGAACAGAGGATTTCTATTATAAGGGGAACGATGCGGCGCTTGAGGTGTTGAAGCCTGTTTTTGATCGAGGGCTTTCGCATATGGAAGTGACGGCGCGAAGTCCGGAGTATACGGAGCAAGTCTTTCAGGCTGGTTTGATGTTGATACGGGCATACACCGGGGCTGGCGATCCGCTTTTGGCATCTGAAATTGCCGGGAAGCTGGCGGGGTATTTTCCGGGTAAAGAGCCGTCGTTGTCGCTGGTGCCGCCGGATGTTGTGGCGCTCTGGCGTACGGAAGTTGAGAAGATTGCTGCTATGGGAACGAGTATTCGTCTGGAATATATCGCAAATCGTGCATGTGAAGCGCATATCAACGGCGTTCCTGTAACGACTCAACCTGTGATTGTGCAGGCCGAGTTGAATTATATGGTGATGCTTCATTGTGGAAAGACATCGTCATCGTTGTGGCGTGTGCGTGTCAAAGCGGGCGAAAAGGCTCAGATGCCGTTGATTGGTGGCGATCTAGTGGTGGTTTCGTCGGATGCGATGGATGAAGCTACGAAGCGTCGCGAGGCCGAGTTCAGATTAAAGGCTGTTTCGTATTGGACGGGGATCGAAACAGTTCTGGGATTGTACGAGGATGGGGCTGGCGAGTCGCTGGTGCGGTTTGATGGAAAGGTGGATGCACCGGCCAGGGTGTCGTGGATTGCGCGCGAACCGGGGGCAATGGATGCGGCGGTTGATGCGATGATGTTGGAGGCGTTTCCGGCGGTGAGTCTGGCACGTGCGGAAAAGGCGGAAGCCGATAGGTTACGGGCGGACGCGACTCCGTGGACAACGGATTGGATGACGCCGACTGTATTTGTGGCGGGCGCAGGAGCGGTTGCACTGGGCGGCGTTTTTCTATTCGACGCCTCATCGCAGGCTACCGTTATGAATTGTTCGCCGAATGCAGCGATAACGCCGGTAGAAGGGCAGTGTAAGGGCGTGAAGAAGGTGAATTTTTCAAACAGCGAGGAATACTATAATGAATGGGATAAAGTTCACCGCGACCGAATTATTGGCTACTCGGGCTTAGGCGTTGGGGCTGCATTGGTAGGATGGGGTGCGTGGAGGCTTTTATCGGGAGGCGACTCAAGCGAACCGGCATCAGGAGCTGATGTTGGCGTGTGGGGAGGTCGTGGTTCGTTGGGGGCTACGGCGCGGTGGAAATTCTAGCGAAATCGTTCCGACCGAAGCAGTCCAAACCCGGCGGCCAGGTACATGGCGACCAGACAAAGCGCAAGAATGTACCAGGTTAGTGCGTACCCCAGATGTTTTTCCGAAGTTAAGTAAATACTCGCAACGTTATCAAGGTTGGCGACAGGATAGGGCTGGCCTGAAAATTCGTCTCCGAGTGTCAAAACTACGGGATGTTCTGTTTCTGGCAATCCCAACACGTTTGAAATTGCGATAAGGTCGTAACTTTCAAGCTCAACTACGCCGGACGTGTCGGAAAGTTTTGAAATTGTGGATTGCGCGGTATTTTTGTCGCGTTGTGCAGTGTCTGCGATAACGCGAGAGGGGAAGTGCATGCGGCCAGTAAATAGGGTGACTTCGGTGGGTGTGGCGAGTGTTGGGATGAGGTCTGGCCCGTTCGGGAAGGGTAGCCAGCCTCGATTGAGCAAGATGGTATTGTGGGTGCCTTCGATCGTGAGCGGACTGATGAGCCAGTAGCCTGGTTTGCCGTTTAGAATGCGATGTTTGATCAAAAAATTGTGGTCAGGATCGATGCTTCCTTTCACAATCGCCATGCGGTGATCAAGGTCGGGCTGGATATCCTGAAGATTTTGGAGTTGGACGATATCCAGGTCAACGCGTGCGGATCGGGTGGCTTCGTCGGCCAGCTTTTCTTGAAAGCGTAGTGACTGCCAGGTGCCCAGCGTCAGTAAAAGTCCGAGTGCGAGTGTAGTGGCGATGGTTGGGATGATTCGAGCTTGAAAACGGCGACTCATGAGTAAAATCTTCGCCAGATGGAGATCGAGATTAAAACGAGAACAAGCGCAAAGAACAAAAGGCCGGTGATAATGTTTCGGCGCTTCATATCGGCGGTGGGCGCCGTAAATGTCGACGACGCCGAAGAAACTTCGGGCTCATCGGTTGACTGGGAGTGCTCAGCTGGAAGGGGACTCATCAAAATGCTCTCGTTAGACTGCAGAATTTATTTTTGAGCGCTGCGTGTCATCGAACTGTCGGCATTAAAGAACGTATACGCGATCGTGATATCTTTTACATGCGCGGGCAAATCGGAATCGAACCAAAAGTAGAGGGGCATATCTACGCGTTCATTGGGTCCGAGGGTTTGTTCGATAAAACAAAAGCATTCAATCTTTCGAAAGTGCTGGCCGGCGATGGGAGGGTTAATATCATAAACGGCTTTTCCCTTTACGGGAAAGGACTCATTGTTCTTGGAAACGAAGTTGATGAGACGTTTTTCGCCGGGGTGCACGTTTGCATACGCTTCGGTTGCGTAAAAATCCCAGGGTAGTTGGCGTTCGACGTTGGTTGCAAAACGAACGCGGACCGTGCGGGATTTGTCGATTTCGACATCGACGTATGGATCCGGATCGCCATTAAACCAGGAAGAACCGCCTGGCATGTATTTCTGGCAGACCATGCGGTAAATCGGGATGGATGCGAATCCGAATAGAAACATTCCGACGGTGATGCCGATTGCGATCTTTCCAAAGCGTTTGTTGCTTGCTTGGATATCGGCCGACAGAGGTTCGCGAGCAACGATGGGTTGCTGATCGTTTGGAGAGTTTGGGCTGGACATGGTTTTTAGGAAGTAGAGATTAAGCGTAGAAACGCTTGGAATTATTGAGATGAGCGTTTGGCTGCTGCAGCCGCATCGGCATTTGCGTTGTGCATATCGCGCAATTCCTGTTTGGACTGTTGCTCACGCATTCGAGTGGCTTGTTTTTCGATGCTGAGCAAGTTGTGCTCAACGGTAAAGTGGCGCGTATACAGGCTGTCTACCGACATTCCGCCGAAAATCAGGGCGAGGTACAAAATGGAGAAAGCGAATGTTCGTCGAGCCCAATAGTCGGTGTCGTCGAAGGCCGTTCGGATCAAAAAGTAGGTAAATCCGGCACCTGATGCGACAGCGATGATGAGGTAAACGATACCAAGATCGCCTGTTATCGCAAGCGCGAGCGTGACGCCGTGTAAGAGCAGCATGTAAATCAGCATCTGGAGCTTGGTGGTGCGTTTACCGCGAACGACGGGCATCATGGGAACGCCGGCTTTGCCGTATTCGATATCTTTGTAGAGCGCGAGTGCCCAGAAGTGCGGGGGCGTCCAGAAAAAGATGACGGCAAAAATCAGCCAGGGCGTGAGCGTGAGGTCGCCGGTGACTGCGGCCCAGCCGATAAGCGGCGGGAAGGCGCCGGCGGCGCCACCGATTACGATATTTTGTGGGGTGCTGCGCTTTAGCCACATCGTGTAAATTACGGAGTAGAAAGCGTGGCCGGCAATTCCCATCAACGCAGCGAGGGGATTTGCAAAATGGGTCAGGACCAGTACAGCGAGCAGTCCGGTGACGCCGGAAAAAATCAAGGCCTGATTGGGTTTGATGGTTCCGGTCACGAGCGGCCGATTGGCGGTACGGGCCATGATGATATCAATATCGTGATCCCAGACCATGTTGATCGTGTTTGCGCTCCCACAGATAAGTGCTGTGCCGAGCGCGGTCCAGAAAACGAGTGCTAAATCAGGGATTCCGCCGGCAGCGACAAGCATTGGGCATACGGCAGTGAAAACAAGCAGTCGAATAATACCGGGCTTGGTAAGCTCGTTGTATTGACCTGCCATAAACAAGAATCTTCGCAGTGCGGAGTCTTGTTTGTTTTCAAAATCAACGGTGTTTTTTGACGATGCGCTCATGGGTCCGGTCTTAACCTGATAATCCGAGGATGATTGCGAAGTGAAGTTACGCGCAACCATCAAAAAGCAGTGGTGAAATGGGCGACCAGGCTACGTGGTACGGCTATTTCAACTGTGCCGAGCTCGGATGCTAGGATTGGTGCGAAAGTTCTATGGTCGGCTAGGGTGGAGCGTGTTGGCAAATCTATTTTAGAATCGCCCCGTTAGACGTGGGTTGATTAGCGTGTTGCGGTATTAAAGGTCAAGGTGATCTGAGTGAAACGGCAGGTTTCTTGTGATGTGGGTTGGCTTGCAGAATTCGTGTCGTCTGTGGACGTGTGGGAGGGTGGTGTAGGGGCTGGTTGGTATTGGTCGTCGAAGACGCATCGTGTTTGGTAAAAACGCCAGCCAATGTACACAAAAAAACCGCTACCTCTCAATTAAGAGAATGTAGCGGTTGGTTCGGGCGTCTTACACAATTTTGGCGCGTGGCGAGGGGGAGGACTAGAAAGTCCAGGGGAACATGCCGATCGTCAAAAAGAGTGAGAAAATAAAGGGTACGCAGGCGACCAGAATGATGGCGGGGCGCTCCGCGATAAGGTGCATGTAATACCAGGCTACCATCCAGGTTTTTACGAGTGCGATCAAGATAAGCGAGACCACGACGAAAAGACGCGAAAAGGTAATGGATAGACCGAATGTTGCCGGTTCAGGAATAACGACTTCGATTGCGGTGAAGATGAGAAGGCCAAGCCAAACCCACATATACTGTGTGTAAAGGCCTTTGATACCAAGCCAGCCCCATCCGCCTTCGGGATCTTTGATCGTTGTTGCTGCTGTTGCGTCGTTTGTCGTCATGAAGAGGGCTCCTTGCGCTGTATATAGGTTCGAGTGCCGTCTCAAACCGTAGTTTGTGGCAGTGGTGGACGGCAGATGTCTTAGATTCAGATAAGGTAAACGAAGGTGAAGACGAGGATCCAGACCAGGTCAACGAAGTGCCAGTACAGTCCGGCAATTTCGATGACGGAGGTGTCTTCAGCCTGAATTTTTCCGTTTCGGATTCCGAGATACAGGATCAGGTTGTAGATAACACCGACGGAAACGTGCAGTCCGTGAAATCCGGTAAGGCCAAGGAAGGTTCCTTGAAAGTTCGGGTTAAGCCCATTTTCAATGACGGCTGGAAAGACATCAAGAATAAGGTGTGTCCACTCAAATCCCTGGATACCCAGGAAGAGGAGTCCGCCAAGGACGGTGACTCCCATCCATTTTCTGGCGGCAACCATGTTGCCACGAAGTTGTTCAGCCAAAACGTGGACAATCGATACGCTCGAGCAAATAAGGATGAACGTATTGAGTGCGGTGAGCTGGATTCCGACGGGACCAAAGGTCTCGAGGGGCATTGGCCAGTTGCTGCCATCGGTCCATCGAAGGCGGGCGTATCCGGCCAAAAATCCGGCGAAGGTCATGGCGTCCATAACCAAAAACGTCCACATTCCGAGCTTGCCGTTGGCTACTCCAAGGGATTCTTCGCCGGTGTTGGGAAACGCCACAGTGGCGTCATGCGTTGCCATTATAATATCCTTTCGTATCAAATACGTACGTTCGCCGGATGTTTGAACGAATTAAATAACTGTCAGAAAAATTAACAACTAAAACAAGATTCTAAATTATTCGCCGTACTGCTTCCAGAGGCCGCCTGCTGGGTCATCGCTGATGTGCTTGCGAATGATTGGTTCCCAGACCGGTGGTTCTTCGAAGTTATGATGGTTTGGCGGTGAGGGCACGAGCCATTCCAGGTGTACGCCGTCGTCCCATGTGTTGGCTTTGGCGGCTTTTCCTTTGAAGGTGCTGTAAATCATGTTGGCCAGGAAAATAAACTGGGCAGCAAACAATATGAGCGAACCAACGCTGGATACCATGTTAAGCAGTTCGAACTGTGGGTCGTAATCGTAGTAACGGCGCGGCATGCCCTTCATTCCCAGATAATGCTGAACGAAGAATGTGACGTTGATGAAGATTGCCGTAAGCCAGAAGTGAATCTTGCCCCAGAACTCGTTGTACATGCGGCCGGACATTTTGGGGAACCAGTAGTAGATTCCGGCAAAGATTGTCATGACCGAACCGGCGACCAGAACGTAGTGGATGTGAGCGACGACGTAGTAGGTGTCGTGAAGCTGAATGTCGACAGGAACTGCTGCAACGACAACGCCGGACAGACCCCCAATTGGGAACAACGCAAGGAATCCGAGTGCGAAGAGCATGGGGGTATCCAGACGAAGACTTCCGCCCCAGATAGTTGCAAGCCAGCTGAAGATTTTGACGCCGGTTGGGATGGCGATCAACATACTAAGGAACATGAATCCGATACGGATCTGGACCGCGATTCCGGTAGCAAACATGTGGTGAGCCCACACGAGAAATCCGAGTACGGAAATAGCGATGAGTGACCATACCATCAACAAGTAGCCGAAGAGATGCTTGCGGCTAAAGGTCGGCAAAATTTCGCTGATCATTCCAAAGCCAGGCAGAATCATGATGTAAACGGCCGGAT
>JBEBSM010000097.1:0-11059 GCA_040394315.1 Lujinxingia vulgaris | reverse complement strand
TCAATGCAATGACGCTTTTGTGTGGCACTGCCCGTCTTGTGTGCGTGCTGCTTATATGCTTTAATGCGCTGTCTTGTAGGTGTCCACTACGAGTACAAATCTTGTCGGATGTAGTTGGGGTTTTGCCCATTTCCTCAGCCAGAAAAACCCTTTCTGACGTTTCTTTTCCGTATACGATGGAGCAGACATCGTAATGATCGTCCAATGTCCAAGCTGTGCGTCTCGCTATCGTGTCAATGAGGCGAATATACCCTCCTCGGGTGGCAGAATTCGTTGCCCCTCCTGTGAACACGCGTTCGTTGTATACCCTCAACCGGAGCCATCTTTTGATGATGACACCGATGACAAAACATCCGTCATCATGTCGCCTAATTTGAAAGAAATGATGGCGAATCACGAGCGGCAAAAGCCCAAACAATCGCCAGCCTTTGAGCAAGAAGAGGAGGAATCGATGACGGAAGTCATGGATCCCTCCGATATACCGGCAATCGTCGATTCGACCTATGGACGACCTGGTCAACAGGCCGCGCATCTGGGCGACGAACATACCGTCGAGATGAGTAGTCCGCTCAACTTGTCGCGTGAGCTGCATCAGTTTGAAACCAATCCTGAGCGTATGCGCGACGACGGACAAACGACCGAATTAACAGCCGATGCGCTGAAAAAGGGACTTCAGGCCGCTGCGGCCGCGCGCCATCTGGCAGCCAGTTCGGATGGAGCTGCACCGCCGCCGCTGCCGGGGCAACGTGGCGTACGCACACCCGCATCCTCACAAGGCGTCGCGGCAATTCCACGTCCGCCAGTGGTTTCGAAGGGCGTTTCAGTTCCTTCTCCTTCGCGCGCAATCCAGCCGACGCCTCACGCCGCTCCGAACTTGCTTCAAAATCTCGGTCAACGCCCAGACCGGCCGGTGACCGGAAGCAATGCAGCCGTGGAGTCGAGAAGCAAACCGTCGATGAGCTTTGCGTCGGAACCAGCAGGCGACCGCTCTTTTGGCGAAGAACCCGCTTCACGCTCGCCCATGCCCGCTCCAGGCTCTTCATCCGTTCCTTTTAGCGCCCAGGTACCGGCAGGACTTGGTGATTCGGATGAAACGGGCGTCAATATGATGGCTCCGGTCATTGTTTCCAGTTCACCGGATTCATCGCATGTCGGTCCCTGGCATCTGCGGACGAGCTTCGGTCTTACCTACGAATTTCCCGATACCAAGGGGCTGCGTAGCTGGTTATCGAATCGCGACGAATTGGACGGATTGACGTTGTCGACCAACGGAAATGAGTTTTATCAACTCAGCGAATTTCCTCAAATCCAATCGGCTTCTCCTTATGTGACGGGCGCTACGCCGGCCGTGAATGCGGAAGCGTCCGCTGCACCCAATGCTGGATTTAACGCGCCGGCCGCCGGTTTTGGAGGCGCGCAACGCCTGACGTCCACACCGTTTACAACCGCGGACGGACAGCACGCAGCGTCGGATTCCGGTTTTGCGCCGGGGCAATACAACGCAGCACCGCCGCCGGATCCCAGTTCCAGAATCACACCGGAGGTCTATCGACCGCCGTCGGGTGGCTCAAAAATGGCGCTTTTGCTGTGGCCTGTCTTGATCATTCTCGTAGTTTTTGCAGTTGCGCTGGTTTTGCAAACACTTGAGATCGTAGACATCAAATCGGCTGTTTTGGGTCAAGAACAGACCTCGCCCGCCGACTCGCGCGCTGCCGAAGTTGTCCCCGAACCCGAAAACCTGCCAGATCCGCAGGCTGAACTACTCGCCCAAGAAGCCGAGCGCGCACGTCAAGAGCGCCGACGCGACCAATTCGAGCGAATTCTTCTCTCTGCGAAAGAAGATATCACGGAAAACCGTCTGCAAATTGCGTCCGAAAAGCTTTTGACCGCAAAAACACTCGAGCCCGAAAACATCGCCGTGCACGAGATGTTGGTCGAAGTTTATACAAGTCTTGGTCAAACAAGACTCGCTGAAGACGCAAGCGAGACACTTTCGAAACTCAGGGAGAAACCTCTGCCACCTGCTGACGAATAGACAATGGATGTTTGTTGCCCACAATGCCAGACCGTCTATGAGGTTGACGAATTCAACGCTTATTCGGCAGCAATTTCTCTGCAGTGCAGCCAGTGTAGCTTTGTTTTTCGACTCAGCCCGCCCGGTCGTTCGATTGAAGAAAACCAACGCCGATGGATGATCCGAAGTAGCGCCCAGGGGGATATTCTATACTTCAATACCTTCGACGTACTGCACCGCTGGATTATGGACGGTAGCGTCAGCGGCGAAGATTCGATTTCACGAACCGGCGAACGCTGGATGGCGCTGAAAAATATCGGTGAGTTTGCGCCGATATTTCAAACCGTTGAAAGTATTGCGAAAATCGCCGATACACGGACCAGCGTGCCTTCCGGCGCGTCTGCATCTGTGTCGAAGTCAAACCCCAAGCCCACTCCCGCCAGCCAGTCCGAAGAAGTTGTGACGAAGATCGTTCCTTCGCCTCAGCCTGCCTTACAGCCGTCGTTACAGCCGCCGCCGCAGTTTCGTGCGCCGTCTGTGCAAAGTGAGGTAATCAAGTCGCAAACCCTGCCGTTTGGGATCGCAGCGGCGGCTAGACGAGAGACGTCCGGGCAATTTCGTAGCCAGACGCCGACGAATCCGGCGCAAACACCGCGGACGACAAAACCCACGGCGCCGCCGCAATCGATGAGTGCACAGCACCGCGCCGTGCCGTCTGGGCTTGCGCAAGATTTTCCAGCAATGCCTGCTGAACCAGACGATGCCTGGAGTTTTGGCAATTTGGAGCCGGACGTTGAGTTGCGCGAACGGACGACGAGCGAGCCTACAAAAACCTGGGGATTTTACGATATTCATGCAGCGCGTCGACGCTCCAAACGACGACGAAATATCCTCATCGCCGTGTCGGTATGCGTCATCGCTGGTCTTGGTGCAGCGGCGTTTGTGGGTCAGGAATCATTGAAACAAGTGTGGGATTCGACCTTTACGCCACGTGATGTCATCCCGCTTGGCGATCTTGCGGTCGCCGAAGAGTCGGCCAACGCTGCAGAAAACGCCGAAGATCAGGCGGAAAACCAGGCGTCGTCTGCCGCCATCAGTGCGTTACAAACGACGTCTTCACAGCAAGTTTATCACGCTTTGGCATCAGCCGAAGAAATGCAAAAGCAACAACATCAAGAAGCGCAGGCAAAGGCCGGGCGAACGGCAAAAAAACAAGCCGTGGCCGATGTTGTTGTCGAAAAACCCACCAGAAGCAATGACTTGCAGAGTGTGCTTGCGTCCGCGCGGAGTGCGCTTGAGCGCGGAAAACCGGCGCAGGCGCGACAGATGTATCATCAGGCATCCCGTTTAGATCCGCAGAATGCGGAAGCGATCGCCGGGCTTGGATGGTCGCTCTTAGCGCTGGGAAATGCCGATTCCGCGCGTGCACAGTTTCGCCGGGCGAAATACCGCGATCCATCCTTTGACGGCAGCTATATTGGTCTTGGCCGCGCCGAGCGCGATCTCGGTAATGTCGAAGAAGCGCTCAAAGCCTATGAAGACTACCTTGAGCGCTTCCCAAATGGTCCGCAGATTTCGATTGCACGTTACCAGGCCGAAGAGCTGAAACGCCAACTCGGCCGATAACGTAGCTTTTCGAGTTATTGGGCAAGTCGGACGGTTTTTTCGCCGAAGAGCCGCTCGATTGACATCATGAGATCGTCGGTCGGTTCGATCCAGAACTGCTGCGGAAGATGCATTTCGGCCGTTCCTGCGCCGTCATTGTTCGAAACCTTGAAGATCAGACTCGTTTTGCATCGGCCTTCGTTCATTTTGAACAGGGATCGCAGTCGATCCAACGATCCTTTGCGCACCTTTTTCACATCGATTTCGATGATCATCCGGTTGACGAGTCGTCTACGTTCTTCCATCAAGGTTGTAACGGATTCGCAGCGTAGACGTCGTGTTCGCGCGTCGGCGTCGCCTTCTTCTTGAACCTGGCCGCGAAACAGCAGGGGTTGGCCGGACTTGATGATTTCTTCGTATTCGCCATACACGGTACTGAAAACGATCACCTCAATTTCGCCGGTTTTGTCTTCGAGCTGAATGAAAGCCATGCGTCCGTTTCCACTTTTAAGCGGAACTTCGCGCATCGTGCTGATCATACCGGCCATGGCGATGGTTTCGCGATGATTCAAGTGCGCAACATGCACATGCGCCGCTGTTTGTGCGGCATACATGCCAAATTCGCTTTCAAAACGGTCGAGCGGATGGCCGGTAACGTAGAATCCGAGCAATTCCTTTTCAAAATCAAGCAATACGCGGTCAGGCCAGGGTTCTGCGTCCGGATAGACGACTTCCAGCACTTCGTCTTGCACTGCAGCGGACATCATGCCGAACAGGCTGGACTGGCCAACGGCGCGGTCGTGTTGCGTGCGAGTGCCGCGTTCCATGGCCGATTCAATAACAGCCAGCAGGGCAGCGCGTGATGCACAGATTTCGCCCATGCTGCCGGGCGTGTGTGCGGGTCCGATCGCATCGAACGCACCGCATTTTACAAGCGCTTCGAGCACGCGACGATTGATTTTCTTGAGGTCCACACGACTGCAGAAATCGAAAATATCTTTGAAAGGGCCGCCTTTTGTGCGTTCTTCCAGGATGACTTCGATGACGCCGGCGCCAACACCACGGATGGCGGCCATGCCGAAGAGGATTTTTCCGTCGACAACGCTGAAATCCAGACGAGATTCGTTGATGTCGGGTGGCAATACGTCGATTCCCATGCTCTTGGAATCATTGATATAACGAACGATTTTATCCGTACTATCACGGTCGTTGGTCATCAACGCGGCCATGAATTCGACCTTGTAGCGCGCTTTCAAATAACCGGTTCGGTACGTCAGCAGAGCATAAGCGGCAGAGTGCGATTTATTGAAACCATAGCCGGAGAAGTACGCCATCAGGTCGAAGATTTCTTCGGCCTTCGACTTGTCGACGTCCAGGCCCATGGCGCCTTCGACAAAAATCGACTTTTGTTCGGCCATGACTTCTGGCTTTTTCTTACCCATCGCGCGACGCAACAAGTCAGCGCCGCCAAGCGTGTAACCGCCCATTACCTGTGCGGTTTTCATGACCTGTTCCTGGTAAACCATGACGCCGTAGGTCGGCTTCAATACGTCTTCCAGCCACTCATGCGGATATTTAACTTCTTTTCGGCCATGTTTTCGATCGATAAAGTCATCGACCATGCCGGAGCCCAACGGTCCCGGACGGTACAGAGCAACGGCGGCGACGATGTCCTCAAAGCAGTCGGGCTTTAGTTTTTTCAACAATTCTTGAAAGCCCGAAGACTCCAACTGGAAGACACCCGTGGTGTCGCCAGCCGAAATTAGTTTGAAAACGGCCGGATCGCCCAGACCTACCTTGTTGATATCAAAGAGTTCTTCGCCGGATTCCTCACGCTGTGCGTTGATCAGAACAACGGTGTCCTGGATGACGGTCAGCGTTTTCAGACCCAGAAAGTCGAACTTTACCAGACCTGCCTGCTCGACTTCATCTTTGGCGTACTGGGTAACAATTTCGCCATTGGCTCCGCGGCAAACGGGAACAAAATCCCACAGGGGTGTTTCCGAAATCACGACACCGGCGGCGTGAATACCGGTCTGGCGGTTGAGGTTTTCGAGCGATAGCGCGATATCAAAGAGCATCTTTACTTGCTCGTCTTCATCACACATTTGTTGCAGGCGTTTTTCCTGTTTGAGCGCGTCTTTGAGCGTGATTCCAATCACTTCCGGAATCATCTTAGCGATCCTATCGACCTGGCCATAACCCAACTTCAACGCTCGCCCAACGTCGCGAACACAGGCGCGGGCCTTGAGCTGGCCAAAGGTAACGATCTGGCCGACGTTGGTTCTGCCGTATTTATCCATGACGTATTCGATGACTTCGCCACGACGATTCATGCAAAAGTCGATATCAAAGTCAGGCATCGAAACACGTTCGGGATTCAAAAAGCGCTCGAACAGCAGATCGTACGGAATGGGATCGATGTCGGTGATCCGCATCGCATAGGCCACCAGACTTCCGGCGCCGGAACCACGTCCGGGGCCGACGGGAATGCCGTTTTCGTGGGACCAGTTGATGAAATCCCAGACGATCAAAAAGTAGCCAGGGAAGTCCATCTGTTGGATGATCCGGACTTCTTCATCCAGTCGCGCGTCGTAGACTACGCGGTCGTAGACCAGGCCCAGTTCGTCAAACTCGCGATAGCGCTCGTCGAGTCCGGCGCGCGCGATGTGTGCAAAATAGGTGTGGATTCCAGTCTGAATGTCGTCGATTTTGTATTCGTCGCGAAATTCCTGTGGCACGCCGTAGCTTGGCAAAAACACGTCGCCGGTCGGGATCTTGACGTTGCACATTTCGGCGATTTTTAACGTGTTTTCACACGCCTGCGGAATGTCCGAGAACGCTTCCCACATCTCGTCGGCGCTTCGCACATAGAGCTGATCGACGCCGTGTTCCATGATTCGATCGATATCGACTGTTTTGGCGAGCTGGATCGTCATCAAAACAGCGTGCGCGCGCGCGTCTTCGCGGTGCAAATAGTGACAATCGTTGGTAGCGACCAGTTCGACGCCAAGTTCTTCGGAAAGCTCGACCATCGCCTGCGTGCACTTGAGCTGCTCGGGCAGGGCGTTGTCCATTACTTCCAGATAATAGTGATCCGGTCCGAAAACATCGCGATATTGCACGATCAGCGCGCGCGCGCGGTCCAGATCGCCCATCAAAATCGCCTGGTTCACCTCACCGCCCAGATCTCCCGACAGACAAATGAGGCCTTCATGATGTGCGGCCAGAAGCTCGAAGTTAATGCGCGGAATTCCGGTGCGCTCGTGCTGGCCCTCGATCCAACCCATCGAGTTGAGATACATCAGGTTTTTGTAGCCAGTCTGGTTTTGTGCAAGCAGGGTCAGGTGATAGCTTTTGGGTGTCTTACTTTCTCGGTAATCGCCCTGCGTCATGTAGATTTCGCAGCCAATAATCGATTTTACACCGTTTTGGGCCGCTGCTTTTTGAAAGTCGATGCCACCGTACATATTGCCGTGGTCGGTCATCGCAACCGCGCCCATTCCAAGCTCTTTTACACGTTTCATCAGGTCCGAAACGTGAATCGCGCCATCCAACATGCTGTACTGGGTGTGGACATGTAAGTGCACAAAATCTTTCATAAATCTACAACTTTTCAATAAGTAATTTGTTCAGTTTTGATAAAACGGTCCGTCATCGCGCGCCATCCTACCCTCACAATCGCAGCCGGGTAAAGGAATCTTTGTTCATCGCCTGATTGCAAAATTTTTGAAGGGTTTTCTTCTCCAATCGAGACGCATGAAACCTGGAGGCTGCTCTTGAAGCCGTTCTCTATAATTGGAGGGCGGCTTTTTTACGTTCGGTGGTTATGCGGCATTAAAAAAGCGCTCATCAAGGATAATTGCAGTTAAATTGAAATTTTCTCTTGGTGCAAGTAGGCGCGTGCTTATGATTTATCGATGTCAGCGTGAAGGATATCGGAGGTAAAACGCGCTTGTACGAAGTGCGTCGTCAATATCCTGTGGTTCTTGCTCGTATGGTCTGGCTTTTGAAATTTGCAGCACGGTAAATTCGAAAGAATTTGCAGCCAGACTGGATCATTTTAACAACGCTCGAACTATTTTGAATCCTTTTTGTTTAGAATGCTTCTAAGTATGTAGAAGCAGTTGAGACGACCGCAGTAGTGGGTCGGAACATGACATTAGACAGTTGTCAGAGGTAAAGGCCGGATAGTCCAGGTCGCTCTGCAACGATATGCAGTACAAGGCCAAGGAGTCCGCAATGCTAAAACTCAATCCATTCAATCGCTCGGAGGGAGATCCGCAGCTCAAGGTGTTTGAAGAGAACGCTTTGTGCCATCTTGACGAGTTGTATGCGTCGGCTCTTCGGTACACGAAAAACGAGAAAGACGCAGAAGATCTGGTTCAGGAAACATTTTTAAAAGCCTATACCAACTGGCATCGTTTTGAGATGGGGACGAACTGTCGAGCGTGGTTGTTCACGATTTTGACGAATACGTTCATCAATAAATATCGTCGGAAGAAAAAAGAGCGTGAAATTCTGAATTCTGATGATTTGCGACCGATTGAGCAGAATTTCTTTAACCGGGATCGTTCGCAGTTTTACGATAGTCCGGAGCGCGAGGTTTTGAACAAGACGTTTACAAGCGATGTTCAAAACGCGTTGGAGGCTTTGCCACAAGAGTTTCGGATGGTCGTGGTGTTGGCGGATTTGAATGACTTTTCCTACAAGGAAATCGCACACATCCTGGATTGCCCGGTGGGTACGGTGATGAGTCGCTTGTTCCGTGGCCGAAAGATGATGCGTGAGAGCCTGGTAGAGTTGGCTTATTCTCGCGGTATTATTCGGGATCGTGAGCCGTTCTTAAATGAGGCCACCAATCGGACGCGTCGTTCGGTGCGTGAGCAAAAAATCGAAGATGTCGAGGATGAGGAGATGGATGTAGCTTCCTGAGCATCTCGGAATGCGAAGAAATGTTCGCAGGTAATGAAAAAACAGCCGCGCGAAGAGATGAATTCTCTTTGCGCGGCTGTTTTTTGTGAGAGAGTTTGTTCAACATCTCGGGCGATGAAAGCTGACTCGACAAGCGGTTTGAATCGAACAATGTTAGACAGGAAGTGCACGGCAGGTATATTTGAGTTGTTGTTATCGGTGAGACAGCGTTTTGACCCCCAAAGATAAAGTCAGTAAAGAAACGTCGGCGTCGCGTTCGATGGAATTGCCGGTGGTTGTGCTGGGTGACAGCAACGCGGGCGAAAGTCCGGCGGAGCGCTTGCTGCCGGGACGCGTCGAAGCAAGCTGGGTTTTGTATCCCTGTTATTTGCTTGTGATTGTGTCGGGGAGTCTGGCCGTAAACTTTGCGATCGATACCTTTGAGTGGTCACCGCTTGTGGTATTTCTGGCGTGGATTTTGTTGTTCACCTGGAACTGGGTGTATGGCGTTGCGTATCGATATCGTCGGCGAGTGATGAAATATATGGCGGTGATGATGTCGGTAGTGATGGGCCTGGGGTTGGCAGCGCTGTGTTGGGAGCGTGGACAGCCGCAACTGGTGGCGACGGCGGCCGATTTGAGTGCGGAATTGATTGAGCGCGCAGAAGTTCGTCGTTTGTTGGTGGCCTGTTGGCTGATGGTTTTGAGCACGGCAGGTTTGCTGGCGCATGTGGTTTTTCTGGGCCGTGGTTATCGGGTCAAGCGCGCAATTTCCAAAAAGCATTGATCGTAGAAAATTTCTTGTACGAAGAGCACGTGAGCATACTGCATGAATTTGATGACAGCATTTTGGACGTTTGCCGCTTTTGCATTTTTGTTGGGAGCGGTGGTTGGCAGCTTTTTGAACGTGGTGATTTATCGTGTTCCGGAAGGGAAATCGGTGGTGACGCCGGCCAGCCATTGCCCGATCTGCGGTCATGGGATTCGTTGGTATGACAACATTCCGATCTTATCGTGGGCGCTGTTGTTGCGCGGAAAATGTCGGGATTGCAAAACGCCGATTCCTGCGCGCTATGCGATGGTTGAGGCGCTGACGGGTTTTTTGACACTGCTTTTGTGGTGGAAAGTGGCCTGGCCGCATTTTCAGAGCATGGAAGCGTTCGTCGCGTTGTCGCCGGCGACGATCTTGTGGCCGTTCGGGTTTTATTTTTTCTTTGTTTGTCTGCTGGTTACGATCACGTTTGTTGATTTGGACCATTATTTGATTCCGCACGAGTTTACGATTCCGGGCATGGTGGTTGGTGTGGCGGCGGCGTTTGCGTTGTCGAGTGAGCGTTTGATGCCGGCGGGATCGATGGCGGGATTTTGGCCGCCGGTTACGCCGTGGGGCAGCGTCGTCGGGTTGTTGGTGGGTGGACTGGTGGTGGTCGTAATTTTCGTTGCGTATTATGCGATTCGCGGTGCGGAGGGCATTGGCGGTGGGGACGTGACGTTGATGGCCGTGATGGGTGCGTGGCTCGGGTGGCCGAGTCTGGTATTTATATTTTTTGCAGCGAGTTTTCAGGGTGTGATTGCGGCGGGAGTTGGGCACTTGTTGGGCGGGAAGTTTTTGAAGCATTCGGCCGAGATCATTCGTGAGCACGACGAGCGTTTTGGCGATGCGGTAGTGGATGAAAAAACGTCGGAAACGTCGGACGGATCTGGGGAAGAAGACGCGGAACAAGAGGAGATGGCGGGTGGATTGGCCGTGCCTTTTGGACCGTTTATCGCGCTTGCGGGGCTGGAGTATTTTTTCATTGGCGCGTATTTGCCGGCCGAACTCTCGATGAGTTACGTGTACGGAATCTGGTAATTACATGCGTGATTTCATGGGGCCGACGACGCGTCGGCGCGGATTTCCGGGCGGGTTGAGGGCGCAGCTTTTGCTGGGGTTGGGCGGGCTGGTGTTGATCACGCTGACGCTTGTTTCGACGATTAGCGTTCACACAACGCGGTTACATTTGCAGCAAATTCAGCTTGAGAATGTGTATCGGCTGGCGTCCTTGTTGGCCGACGATGTTGCGGCGGATTCGGGCGAAAAGCGTGCGTCTTTGGAGCGTTTTCAGCGTGGCAGCGGATTGCGTTTTGTCGGTGTCTGGTCGGTTGAGGAAAAAAGCTGGGGTTCTGCGGTAGACGCGGATGTGGAGTCGGCGTTGACGGCGCTGGTTCGGGCTACAAGTGAAGATAGCGCTGAACATACGCCGTATCGGGCGCATAAAATCGTGCGAACGCAGGAAGGATTGCAGTTGGTGGCGGTCGTGTCGCCGGCTCGAAGTGGCGATAATCAAGATATTGTTTTTGCGGGGGTTTCTTCAGATCTTGGGCCGGTACAGGCAAAGATCGATGAGGCAAAATCGCTGGTGTTTTTGTATTTGTTGCTCGATTTGTTGTTTATAACGATCGTCGGGTACGCGTTTTTTACGTATCTGGTGGTGCGGCCGATTCGCGCGATTGGTGTTGCGGCAGAGCGTGCGGCGGCGGGAGAGT
>JBEBSM010000096.1:0-11179 GCA_040394315.1 Lujinxingia vulgaris | reverse complement strand
CGTCTTGCCGGATGGGATTGTGAGCTGAGCGCAATTTCCTTTACTGCAGCGTCTTTGCAACGTGGATCATTTTCATCATCACAATCACCAAAAGCAAAGACTGAGCCACCATCTGCTGCGCCCGGCAGTGGCACAACCATACGCGCAGTCGCAGCCAACAGCTGGCTATCCTGAAACACAACCTGACGCATTTCCGGGCCAGATACCGCAAGTTTTGGTGCAAAAAGCGCACAGACGACCGCGATGATCAATCCAGCCAGGGGGAAACCATAGCGCCAGAAAGCGGTTTTACTCTCAAAACGGCTGAGCGCGACAAAAAGAGCGGGTGTAATCACCAGTCCGGCAATTGCCATACGCATTAACGAGGGCGACCAGACCTGCAAACCCGACGCGTATTTATAGCCCGCCGCCAGCACAAATACTGCGCCAACGCCGTATGCCCACAAGATACTGGTAACCGCGCGCGATGGCTCCGCGGATTTTCCACGAAATAAAAGTCCGATAACACGTGAAAGCGCTGCGTATAGAAACGGCAAGATTGCAACGACCGCTACCAATACACCGCCAGTCACCGCTCCCAGTCCGAGCGCTTGAAATACAGCACGAACAAACTTGGATGTAATCGTCAGATGGATTCCCGCAACCAGCATGGCTGCGCCACCGATTGCTATTGGAATCGTAAGCAACATCGTCGCTACACGTCGATTCCACTCCGGCTCTTCCAACCAGCGCTTGAGCGAATACTCGCCGACTTCGGTTTTCAGTGCACGGGACCAACCGCTGATCACAAACCCTATCGCCAACCCATAAAGGATCTGCGGAAGGCCTAACAATCCGAACGTGACCACGACATAAGAGAAGCCGACCGACATCGGAGCGTCGTCCATCACGCCTGCAACGCCACTAAAGCTCCACAGCGTTAAGATCAGCGCGCTAAAAATTCCGGCTCGAATTCCGTAAGATAGATGCTGCATGGATGATTTGCCTGCTAAAAAAAGAGCTCATCAACGACCAATCTCGACCCACAGTCGAGCGGCGCCACCATGCCACACTATTAAGTATTTTTGGAATGAAAATCAGGCGCGCACAATTTGAAGGAGGGAATTACGAGGGGCGCCCCAAAAAAAGCAAAAAAAAATGTCCTCGGAGGAGGTATGCTAGTCATAGGACATACACCTGACTAACGGCCTGGGGGGAGTGCATATCGACCGTCCTCCGTAGGACAACTATCTAATATGGCACATTCGATACGTGGTCAAGTTGTTTCTAAGTATTTCTACACAAAAAACCGTTTGTTTTATGGAATGACGATCAATAATGACATAATTTCCACTTTTTCACAGCTATTTACGCCAGACACTCAGATGCTTTGACCTTGCCTTTAATCCGGTGTTACATTGGTTTTTGAACGTATTTATGAACGATCCGCCGAGGGAAACCAGAATTGACTACTCAACGCCCCATCATGCTGCGCCCGATCACGTTAGCCGTTGATGCTGCTGGCGGATACAACGCACCCGATCAGGTTGTCGCGGCCGTTGCCCAGGCGAGTCTAAATCAAGACCGATGGCGGCCTACTTATTTTACGCTGGTGGGTGATGAATATGAATTAACCGAACTGCTGAGCTCGCATAATCACAATTCGGAACGAATTCATATCGCCCATGCCTCCGAAAAAATCGGGATGGCGGAACGTGCGCCTGCGGCTCTATCTCTCAAAACTCAGGCGTCAATTAATATTGCGTGTCAACTGGTCCAAAACGGTGAAGCCGACGCGGTTATTACCGCCGGAAACCCCGGCGCAGCCGTGCTGAGTGCTACAGAAAACTTTGGTTTGCTGCCCGGCGTCCACAACGCTGCGCTGGCCGCGGTTTACCCCACGCCGCGCACGCGAGGCACCATGCAAGATCCGTTCAGTCTGCTGCTTGATGTGGGCGCTACGCTCCATGCCGATTCCAATGCCCTGGTTCAGTTTGCGCTCATGGGCACGGCCTATGCGAGAATTATCAGTAAGAATCCGTACACGACCGTCGCACTGCTTTCAAACTCGCATGAAAGCACAACCGGGCCACCCGAAATTGTCGAAGCGTATAGTCGTTTAAGTGAGCTGAATGGCGTCAACTTCTACGGACACATCGAAGGTAACCAGATCCCCGGTGGGCTGGCCGATGTGATCGTATGCGATGGCTTTACGGGCGATGTAGCCATAAAGATTCTCGAAGGCGTTACAGATGCCGCCTTTGAGTTTGCCAGATCGGCATACGATAAAAAACTGTTGTGGAGATTCGGATTAAAGCTGCTCTCGGGCGGCCTGCGCCAACTCAAGCAATTTACCGACTTTGATCAATACGCCGGTGCTCCACTTCTCGGTGTTAATAATGTTATAATTTTGGTACATCCGCAGTCTCAACGAAACACGTTCTTGAATGCCTTCAAAGTAGCTGCAAAAAGTGTGCGTGCGGAATTGCCCCAGACCATCGCAGAGCTCATCAAACAAAGCGCTGATTAACAAACCTTCTATCTTATCTCGGACAGGCGCTGTGACCCAGCAAAACGATACGCCGATCCAGCACATCTATCGCTGGGATTTGGACAAAACCTATTTACGGACAGACTTCGATACCTTTCGAGATTTGCTTCGTACGGCGATGCAAAAGCCTGAGGACAAGGTCAATGTTCCGGGTGCCGTAACCCTGCTCAAAGAACTTGTACGCCCCAGCGAAAAAGGCCGCGCATTGCTGACGTTTATCTCGGGCAGCCCCACGCAGATGCGCGCAAACCTTGAAGCAAAGTTTGCGCTCGACGGCATTCAACCCGACGTTTTCATCCTCAAACCCACGCTCCAAAACATTTTGCGTGGCAGATTTCGCGCCGTTCGTGGCCAGGTTGGCTACAAGCTCGAAACATTGCTGGCGATTCGTAATCAGTCCCCTTCCGTACCCGAAACTCTTTTTGGTGACGACGCCGAACAGGACGCTTTTATCTACGCGCTCTACGCAGAACTCGTTGCCGGTACGGTCGATGTCCAAACATTGACCGAAATTTTATACGAAGCAGAAGTTTATCCGGAAACGCGTGAAATCATCATTGATCATGCGCGCGAGCTTCGCGTGGACGGAAATGTAGGACGTATTTTTATCCACCTCGATCGATTTACCGCCCCCGGCCGCTTCTGGGTTTACGGTCCACGCGTTATACCGATTACCAACTACTTTCAAACCGCACTGGTTCTGTACGCCGACGAGATATTGACGATCGATGGCGTATTACGCGTGGCTGCCGGCATGATCCGAAACGACGGTTACGGCATTGTCGAACTCGCCAACAGCTTCCAAGATCTCGTGCGCCGGCGACATCTCGATTACCAGACCATCGAACGCCTGAGCAAAGACATTACCAGCGCTGAGCCGTATCCATTTCTACCGCCCGAATTTCTCGACCGGCTGGTTGCTCGTATCCGCGCGCTGTCCCCACGATCGGCCACGACCACAAGTCCTAACGTGTGGACGGGACCGCCCGATTTTCTCGAAATTCTTCGCGCCGATCGTAGACTTCGCAAGGCCGTGAAAGAAAAACGGCCGCTCCCCGGCGGACTTTTTTCATAACGCGCCAAACACAAAAAAGCCGACTCACACAAAACAATGTGAGTCGGCTTTTTTACGCGATCCATTTCACTTAGAAATGAATACTAGAAATTAATAGCGATAATAGTCCGGCTTGAACGGTCCCTGCTTCGAAATTCCGAGGTATTCTGCCTGCGCCGTCGACAGCGTCGTCATATTTACGCCCAGACTTTCGAGGTGGAGCGACGCGACCATTTCATCAAGTACTTTTGGCAGCGTGACAACGCTCGTGCCATACGCCTCGGCGTTGGCATGAAGTTCCATCTGTGCCAACACCTGGTTGGTGAACGAAGCCGACATCACAAAGCTCGGATGTCCCGTTGCGCAACCAAGGTTCACCAGACGGCCTTCCGCCAGAATGATGATGCTGCGTCCGGTTTCCTTGAATTTCCACTCATGCACCTGCGGCTTGATCTCGGTTTTCTCGACTTCACCGCGATCACGCATCGCTTCCAGACCGGCCATATCGATTTCGTTATCGAAGTGACCAATATTACACACGATTGCATTGTGCTTCATGCGCTTCATGTGATCAGCAGTGATGACGTTGAAGTTACCGGTTGCTGTTACATAGATATCGAAATTACGCTTGAGCGCATCTTCGACCGTAATAACGTCCAATCCGCTCATCGATGCCTGAAGCGCACAAATCGGATCGATCTCGGTCACGGAAACCTTCGCAGCCTGTCCAAGAACCGACTGCGCGCTTCCCTTGCCGACATCGCCGTAACCGCAAATCAACACGCGCTTACCGGCCAACATTACGTCCGTTGCGCGCATGATCGCATCGACCAGCGAGTGACGACAGCCGTAAATGTTGTCGAACTTGCTCTTCGTAACCGCATCGTTGACGTTGATCGCCGGAAACAGCAACGAGCCGTCTTCCTGACGCTGATACAGACGATGCACGCCCGTGGTCGTTTCTTCGCTCACGCCGCGAATCGACTTGGCGACCGGAACCCAATATTCAGCGTTCGCAGCCTGAACGTCTTTGAGAAGGCCTAAAATAATCGAATATTCGTGGCTATCGGCCGTCGTTGGCGAAGGAACAGCACCCGCCTTATTGAATTCCAATCCCTTGTGAACAACCAACGTCGCATCGCCGCCGTCGTCCAAAATCAGGTTCGGGCCTTTTCCGTCAGGCCAGTTCAGAATCTGGAATGTGCACCACCAATACTCTTCTAGCGACTCGCCCTTCCAGGCAAAAATTGGCACGCCCTGCGGGTTATCGACCGTACCATTTGGACCAACAGCGACCGCTGCAGCAGCATGGTCCTGGGTCGAATAGATATTGCACGATGCCCAACGAACTTCTGCGCCCAGTGCAACCAGCGTCTCGATGAGCACGGCCGTCTGAATCGTCATGTGCAGCGATCCAGCAATCCGCGCGCCTTTCAATGGCTGCTCGTCAGCGTATTGTTTACGCAGAGCCATCAAGCCAGGCATTTCAACCTCAGCCAGTTGGATTTCTTTGCGGCCAAAAGCAGCGGTTGCAGCCGACATATCGGCAACTTTAAAGCCGAGTTCAGAAAAAAGCGGTAGTCCGGTATTCAGAAATGTAGACATGTGTATCAATCTCCAAGGTTTTTTTGGATGGAATTCGTCATTTCAGCCCCTCCGATTCACCACAGCATGCCATTTATGTCAAGTCACGGCAGCCCAAGTCGAGGGTTCAGAGCAAACACTTACGGCGAGCTACGTAATCCGGCCAAGTCCATATAGAGGCCGGTCACATGGGCATCGAGCTGCGGCGTCCACTCTGGATAGGACAGCGTTAACGCCTCGATAGCATCCTCGAGTTTCGAGAGTTGACGCTCCAACTCGTCGAGTTGTTCCTGAATGTGCGCCCAATCTTCGGTTCGGTACAGGGCACGGCGGCGTTCCATATCGACATGAATACGCCGATGTTCAACGCGCTGATCTTCCAAAAGCGACTGGCCATTGCGAATCATCTGCGGCATCTGCACAATCCGAGCACGCGTGTCCTGTTGCAAAATCCGCAGAGCATCGATTTGTTGCAACATTTCCTGCGCCGTTGCCACATGCGCCGGTCGAACATCCTCCGGCAGTTCTGCCAGCTTATCCTTTAGTTCCTCGTAGTAGCGTGGCTGACACCGAATGGAAGCAATCACGCTCATTCGTTGTGAATTCTCATCGTTCAGACAGCTCATCAAAACAAATCGAAACAATTCCAACGGAAATGGCGGCTCCAAAACCCCGATGCTTGCATGTAGAAAACGCGTACGGTGAGAAACGAACCGGTCCAGGTCCGACAGCATCGCCTGCTGAATCTGCTCAAGCTGCGACGTATACTGAGCACTTGCCAAAATCGCTGGCTCAAGCTTTGGCCCGGGCGGACTTTGTTTTGCGCCACAGCCCAGCACAAACGCACCCAATACCAATACCAATCCAAACGTGAAGCACTTCCGCATGATTATCTCTTACGCCACATCCCGTCAAAAACACGCACCCGTCATCGTCAGGCAACCGTCTCAGAGAGAGGATCATTCCGTGTTTCGACCCGGCGTTCCGGTGATTTTATAGCAAAAGTATAACCGTGGCGACAGCATACTCGAACCGGCCGCGCCGCTGAAACATGGCGCGGCCGATTCAAGTTTTTATGACTTATCGAGCAGACTTTCCGAGAGATTCGGCAATTCTTCGATGTTCGGCATCAAAATAATCTCAATGCGCCGATTCATCGCACGACTTTCCTTCGTGTCGTTACTGGCCACCGGATCATGTTCACCGTAACCGGCCGCCGCAAGATGTTTGGGGCCAACGCCGGCCTGCTCAAGGAATTTCACAACTTCCACTGCGCGTGCCGTGGACAATTCCCAGTTCGATTTAAACCGTGCCGAACTAATCGGAACGTTATCGGTGTGCCCGGCCACCAGGAAATTTCGATCATTGATGTCTGCAAGCACGACGGCAAGCTCTTTTAGTGCTTCCTGGCCGGCAGATTTGATGTCGGTACGGCCCGGATCAAAGAGAATATTGTCCGCAAGCTCGATCACCATCTTGCCATCACGAATCTTCACAGCGAGCTGACCGGACTCGACCATACTTGCCAGCTTCGCGGTAAGATCGCGATAGACCTGGAGTCGCTTTTCGGTTTGTTCACGAGCTTTCCGAAGCTCCGCTAGTTCACTCTTTGTGGCCTGCAAGGATTCTTCCAGGCTGCCGGCCTTCGTTTCAAAAACCGACAACGAGTCCTTGGCCTCGCTTAACTCCGCAGTCAGTGCGGCCTCACGCTTTTCACTTTCCGAGATGCGTGCATTCAGAGCAGAAATCTGTCCCTGCAAATCGGCTTCGCTCTCTTCTCGTGCTCGTTCTGATTCAGCCAGCGCAACTTTCGTCGCATCCAGATCACTGACAACCGCCGCGTGCTGGTCTTTAGCAATTCCACAGCCCGCTGCCATCGAAAGAGCAATTATTAAAATCAGTGGTTTTAGCATGGTAAGACTCCTGTACTTCTTTCGGCATTCAACATCCAAATCATTTGCTGAAAATACCGGGTCAATTATGCGAAACATCACAAGCGCTCAAAAGCGTCAAAATTATGTCGATTTAAGCGCAAAACGACCATAATCCCGACAGACCAATATGGCAACCCGCCCCATCCCCCCGGTTTTCTGGATAATCGCCATTCGACAACTAACCTTTCAACACCTGTTGAACCATATTCACAAGCTGGTCCGGCGTGAACGGCTTTTCTAAAAACGCGGTAGAAGGATCCAATCCCCGATCCTTATATACTGTCACGCGATCATAGCCGGAAATATACAATACCTTGATCGAGGGATTATCTAATTTAAGTTTTTCAACCAGTTCGGGTCCACTGAGATCGGGCATCGTCAAATCAGTAACAACCAGTGAAATATTGCCCGGATTTTGTTCGCTCAACTTGATCGCAGCATGCGAAGACTCGGCGTTGAGCACGCAATAATCATAGTCCGAAAGTACCGTGGCCGCATAATCGCGCAATTCACTCTGATCGTCGACGACCATGACCAGTTCGCGCGAAACCGAAATCTCGGCGCTGAGTTCAACCGGCTGACTGATAGGCTCGGTATCGCCGTCCACGCGTGGCAAAAACACCAGAAACGTCGTGCCTTTTCCCAGCTCGCTTACGACATCGATCATTCCGCCAGACTGGGTAATGATTCCATAAGTCGTGGCCAACCCAAATCCGTGACCCTTATTATTGGGCTTGGTCGTAAAAAACGGTTCAAACACGCGCGAGCTTGTGTGCGCATCCATGCCACAGCCCGTGTCACTTACTTCCAGCTTTATATACGAGCCGGCCGGCAGATTATACAGGAGCGCCTGGCTATCGGAAAACTCGTGGTTACTCGTCGTAATCGTAATCGTCCCACCGTCTGGCATGACTTCACGCGCGTTCACCACCAGATTGAGAACGACCTGGGTCATCTGCGAGGGATCCAGATACGCCGCACCAAGTTTGGGCTCGAGATTGATGAGCAGCCTGACATCATCGCCCGACACGCGTTGCAGCATGGTCTCAAGCTCTTTTACCAGCTCGTTGAGATTAATACGCATGACCTCAATCGATTGCGTCCGGCTAAAAGACAGCAACTGATCGATCAGATTGGCTGCATGATTACCCGCTTTGTTGATTTGCGAGATGTATCCGTACAACGAATCGCCCTGCTCCATGCCGTTCATCGCAAGCTTGCTGTAACCAATGATCAGGGTAAGCAAGTTATTGAAATCATGAGAGATACCGGCAACAAGTCGCCCGATAGCTTCCATTTTATGAGCCTGACGAAGCTGCTTTTCGAGCTTAACTTTCTCGCGTTCGGCTTCCTTTCGCAGCGTAATATCCACCACGGCCGTCGTGCACAGGCGTTTGCCGGTACTATTGGGACGATTCACAACACTGCGCAGCTCGACATCGCGACGCTGGCCATTGCTCAGCTCAAAAGCGATCACGCAGGTTTGACGTCCGCCCAGATTAAAAACATGTTGCAAGTGCAAACCAAAAGCATCACGGCTAAGCGGCGCCATGTAGGCAACAAGTGGCTGTCCCTTCAACGCAGTTTCGCTATCCTCGATAAGCTCAGCGGCCAGAACATTGATCTCGTCGATCACACCGTTGCGATCTAAAACCAGTAGCCCGACCGGCGAATGTAAAAACAAATCCGCGAACGTATCGTCACTGTTCTCAGGCTTTGGTTTTCGCGCAACCGTCACGCTCTCATCGTCACCATCCATGGTCATGATGTTCTCTCCATCCTCGATATCATTCGTATCCGCATAACCGGGTGGTTTAAACGAATTTTTGTCTACCACTGCTTACACTCGCTTCCTGGTTGAGAATCCAACACGGTACTGATTTTTCGCCAACCGCACGAACGAGAATATGTTTGCGCATATCCGTAAATTGCATTTTTCTCAATCGCAAGAATTCTACAGGAGGCAACCAATCGCGGCAATCTTAACCTGCAATCATAAGGTTTACCGACAATTCTTCATGGCAATAAAAACCGATATCCTGCCGGACTATCAAGCGCCGTCAAACCCAACCGTTCGCAATGCGCCATACCGGCCAGCACACTGGTCTCATCCCACGCATCACCCACCAACTGCAGCCCCATCGGCAATCCGCCATGGAATCCCAGCGGAACCGTGCCGGCCGGTAAACCCGTGAGATTTGCTAAAAACGTATACCTGCACAGTGCGCGCGTAGCCACTTCATCGGCAAGCTCCACACGATTATCCAGCACACGATACGGCGCTGCCTGATCGGCCGTCGACGGATACGCCAGCAAATCTACCTGTTCAAAAACAGCCTGCATTTGCCGACGCAATTTCTCTCGCGTTCGCTGCGCCATCATATAATCGTGCGCTGAAATCCCACCCAACAGTTGTGTCAAAAGCTGGAGTTCCTCGCTCATCGCCCCGCCATGACGAACCCGATCATCGATCAGCCCGCCCAACGTCTCCAGCCCAAAAATCGAAACCCCCAGTGCCGACACATAAGGCGCCAGCGGCAAGTCGATATCAACCAGCTCCGCGCCCTCAAACTCCAGTGCTTTCAGCGCAGAGTTCGCGGCCAGCGCAAGCGGTGTGGTCGCATCACGCCAATCAGCGTGGATAATCCCAATTCGGCATCCCCGAACACCCCGGCCAAGCGATTCACGCAGCTTTTTGCCAAAATCCTTCTGATCCGGTGCAGCCATACTGGCAAAATCATTCGGATCGGCCTTCGCAGCGGCGATCGACAAAAAGTCCACCAGATCACTGGTCGATTGCCCCAGTGGACCGACCGTACTCATCGTACCGCCACCAAAAATATCTCCCGAACGACCGATCCGTGCAAACGTCGGCTTGATTCCGAAGATGCCGTTCATTGCCGCAGGGATCCGCACCGATCCGCCACCATCCGAGCCACCGGCCACCGGACTTAGGCCCAGCGCAACGGCCACGCCCGCGCCTGTCGACGAACCACCGGCTCCACGATCCTGATTAAAGACGTTGCGTGGCATGTCGAAGTGCGGATTAAAACCCGCCGCATTAATGCCCCACTCCGTTGTGTGTGTTTTCCCGTAAACAACCGCGCCACCGTCTTCAAGCGCACGGATCAGAAATCCGTCGTCGGTAGCGATCGTATGCCGATACGCCGTTCCACCGCGCGTGGGCAAACCGGTCATATCATGCTGATCTTTAACCGGAACGGGTACACCATCCAGCGGCCCGAGAGATTTCTTCTTCGCATAACGCTCGGTACTCTCTCTGGCAGACCTTCTACCGCGCGAAATATCGAGTTCCACGAACGGACTAAAGACGGCCAGCCCAAAATCCAGGCGCTCAATGCGCTTAACCATCGCTTCAAATACGTCTGACGGCGTAAAATCACCGTTCAAATACCCGGCACGCAGATGACTCGCTGTTTGACGTGAAGGATCTTGCGGTAATTCCCCCAGTTTCTGGTCATGCCAGCGGACCGGCTTCTTTTTGGAAGACTCACTGCGAAGCGGCGTCGGATCTGCACGAAATTCGCCGTGCGACTCCGGTCCGAGCGCCAGCAGTGCGTCAATTCCGTACGCAGCAGTCGTTCGTTTCAGCAATAGCTTTTGACCAACAACTGTTTGCGAAAACCGTCGAACCGTTTTCAACGTGTTTCCGCTCAGGCGGCCATCAGCAAGCAAGGATAAAATCTCACGAGGTAACGTCTGCACAGCAGTTCTCCGTTGGTCGATGGGGAGAAGACGCTCCCCACCGCATTTTTTCGTATTGTTGTTCGCGCCCGAATCCAGGCCTACGACTCGCCGATCGTAGCAAGTAGATCGGCTACAGCCTGTTGATGCTCATCAGTGCATTGAATCAGTCCCTGCATTGCCGCCGTAAGGTGCAAGGACGTCTCCAGATCGCGATCAACACAGCGATATAACGCCGCTTTGGACATCTGAATCGCCTTGGGAGGCAGACTGGCGATCTGTTCGGCCATTGCATACGCCTCTTCCATCACGCGATCCGGCGAAACAACGCGGTGAACCAGATCGATGGCGAGTGCTTCCGTGGCATCGAGT
>JBEBSM010000095.1:0-11230 GCA_040394315.1 Lujinxingia vulgaris | reverse complement strand
AATATCTGTTTCTTTGATTTAGAAACAACAGGAACAAATGTTTCAAAGGACCGGCGCATCGATTCGCTGGCGTCGAAAGATGTCTTCCACGCCGCGCCGACGAATATCGACCTGCTCAATGTGAATATCCTTGGGCATCTGACGAACCGGCCGCCGATCGATGCCGACTACTTCAAAGTTACGGTGCAGACGACGCGCAACGGCACGGCCGAAGTGTCCGGCAATACCGGTGATGACGACGCGTTGTTTTCGAACGGGGCGTTTTCGCATCATTACCAGAATACTCCCTTACGCTCGCTCAGGCCGCGCGCGATAAGCGCTCTGATGGTGGTGCGGACTTCCTGGACCTGAGCGTCGACGATACGATCCTCGTCATCTGCAGCGCCTTCAAAAAGCACGGGCTCACCAAAATAGATGTGATATTTAACAGGCAACGGTATCGCGCCAACCGGTCCAAGGAGCGGCCAGGTTGGTGTAATCGGGAATGCAGGCATGCCAAGGATTTTTGCCAGCGCCTTAAAATTCCAGATGGCCGGCATTTGCTCTTCAGCACCGACGACGGCGACGGGCACGATGGTCGTGCCAGTTTCGAGCGCAAGACGCATAAATCCCAGGCCGAATTCTTCGAGTTGATAGGCCCGATCGAACGTTTTGTTGATGCCGCGCTGTCCCTCTGGAAACGCGAGAATACAGCCGCCGCGTTGTAATAAGAGGCGAGCATTGTCGCGCGTTCCGACGACCTGGCCGGCACGAGCAAAAATGTAGGAAATGTAGGGGATTTGCGGCACCCAGTGTTCGACCATACTGCGAACCATGCGTGGGGGCTTGCTCTCGGTCAGCATCGCGGTTGCGATCATCATCGCATCCAGGGGAATTTGACCGGTGTGATTCGAAATCAGGAGAATCGGACCTTTTTCCGGTACATTTTCGATTCCATGCACCTCGACCCGGAAATAGTGTCTATATAACCAGAGGGCAAACGGCGTGATGTATTTTAGAAATTCTGGCTCAAAGCCAAACGGATCGTAGCCGTAATCGTTTTGACCGGCGTCGACCGTTCGAATGCCTTGCCAGACGTCGGGACCAATCGAGTTGATCAGCGCTTTATCAATCCTTCGCCGAACCTTGTGCCACATGGGTTTGGGCGCCATGACGTCTTTTTAGTTATAATGTTCGTTATCGTTATTATTTAAATCATCGGAATCGACCAACAAAGCGTCGTCGTCATCCTCGTCCAGAAAATCGGGATCTTCGGCGTGACGAAGAACGTTTTTGCCGATGCTGAGAATGCCGCCACCCAGACCGAGTGTGATATAGGCGACCATCAACACGACGAATGCGACGCTGGGTTTGAACATCATGCTGACCGCAAAGGCTGCCGAGACGATGCTTAATAGGACAGCGAGGGTTCGCCCATGAAACCGTACATCTTTGAAGGTGCGGTAACGTACATTGCTGACCATCAAACCACCGAGAAGCACGGCCATGGCGGCCACGCTCCAGTTTGCGGTGGTTGTAATCTGGTCGGTCAGTGCAACATGCGCCAAAACGACGGAAACAACGGCTCCCGCAGCGAGTGGTGTCGGAAGGCCGAGAAAATACTTCATGACGCCGGGTTCTGCGTTGGCCATAACATTGAATCTGGCAAGACGCATGACCGAACAACTAGCGAATACAAATGCGAAGAACAGGCCAAGATCGCCCAGTTCGGACAGTCCCCAGGTGTAAAGCAAGAATGCCGGAGCGACGCCAAAGCTTATCGCGTCGGCCAGGCTGTCCATTTGAATGCCGAATTCGCTTTCGGATTTCGTCAATCGTGCAACACGACCGTCAAAGGCATCGCAGGCCATCGCAACGACCAGGAGCCATGCAGCCAACGCCATCTGCGCGGCAGATTCAGCGGTGGTTGATAAATGTATACTTAAAATGCCGCAGTAAATACTGGCGAGCGTGAACAAGTTTGGAAGAATGTATTTTGCTTTTCGCAAATCCACGGATAGACCTCACTTTGAAAACAAAGGTGATTAGGCGCCCGATCCATACTAGAGTAAAAAGGGATCCGGCTTACTTTTAGAGATGGCACCTTCAAATGTCAAGAGATCACCATGCGTGAGAGCGTACAGCAGCCCTGGTTGGCGCGGCAATTTTTAGAGCGAAGCCAAGAATTCGACTCGGCCGTAATGCAGACCGATGGCATCGATCAGTTTTGTTCGTCGAGCGCCTGGGTGTTGCCTGCTCACCAGGCGTTTTTGCCGGATCATGAGCTGTGGATTCGCGAGTATGAGCATGGTTTTGCGGCGTTAGCGCGCGGAGAAGACGCGAATCTTGGCGTTTATTTGCATCCGCTGGAAGCATCCTGGGCGCTTGCCAGTCCGCTGGTCGGACGTAACGCCGCTGCGTTGACGCGTGCGTTTGTCGAAACCTGCCGTCATGACGACACCTCCTGGAATCTCTTGTTTCTTTCCGGGATCTCGCCGCAATCGGTTCAGTTTCGCGAGCTGGTTCGAGGATTTCGTCGTGACTTTTCGATGGGCCTGGGAACCTCGGCCATGCGGCGAGTTGCTGATTTACAACATGGAGTTGAAGGTTTTTTAGCAAATAGAACGCCAAAATTTCGTGCAAACCTGCGGCGGGCGCGGCGTCGAGGCGATAAAGCAGGTATTTGCTATGAGTATTTGCCAGCGCAAACCACGACACAACAGGCGCTTGCTTGGTTTGAGCGTGCGCTGAAAATTGAAGCGTTGAGTTGGAAAGGGAAAACCGACACCGGAATCATCGATGGCCCGATGAAGGTGTTTTATCAGGTGATGCTTCCGATGTTGGCCGAGCGTAAGGATTTGAGGTTTGTGTTTGTAACGCTTGACGGGCAGGACATCGCGTACTGTTTTGGCGCGACCTTTAACGGACAATTTCGCGGACTACAGATGAGCTACGACGATGCTTATTCGGAGCATTCGCCGGGAAGTCTTGCACAATTTGAGATGATTATTCGTCTGTGCGACGAAAATATCCAGTCTTACGATCTTGGCTCCGATATGGATTACAAACACCACTGGGCCGAGGAGGGGTTGGAAACCGTCGCACTGGTCGTGCGACGGTAAACCAGGTCTGCGCAATCAATCGTTGTCGCTGTCAAAGTCCCAGCCTTCGAAGACTTCGTGAACGCGAATCATTAATTCAAACGGCTGTGTAGCAAGTTTTGACGCTGTGCCGAGCACTGCTCGGGCTGCGTCAGCGCTGCCGATCGTGACTTCACGGTTTTCACCGTTAACGACAACGATGACTTCATCTTCAATGCTTAAATCCGGATCTTTTTGGGCGGACTCAAGCTCAACAACCAGCTCATCATTGTCGGTTTCGACCAGATAAATTCGCAGATTGCCTTCGTTCAAAATTTCTTCACGCATAAAAACTCACTTCGCAGCCGGTTGATTGGCGTTATTTTGGACTTGAACAATAAGGCTGCGAGGAGGGCCGGTCATGCCGGGAGCCTGTGGCAATTCAATCTGAATGCGACCGACGCCAGGGTTTTGCGCAACGATCTCAGGCAGCTTGTCGACAACATCGCGAATGGCTTTTTCGTAACCTTCCGGAGCTTTTTTTACATCGCCAAACAGCTCGGTTAACAAACCACGGACATCGATTGGCTTGTTAGGATTGAGCGGAATGTTTTGCGCCGGGTTCAGGGTCGGACCGTACACGATTCTTGGCAGGCGTGCGGAACCTTCGACTTCGTTGCGCAGCTTGGCGGCTTTTTCTGGTTTCTCGAGCTGCTCATACGCAGCGGCTCGAAGCACGAAAAGATCGGGCAAATCGCGAATGTCGTCGACCATTTCTTCGGCTTTTTGCAAGGCTTCGAGTGCTGGCGTTGGATTCATTGCTTCCAGATGGCAGGCGGCCAATTGGAGATAACCCCAGGGCTGCTCAGGCTGCAAATCGATTGCTCGTTTCGCGTCCTGCGCACCTGCTTCGGTGCTTCCCAGCATCAGCGAAAGCTGGCTGCGCAACAAGGCTGCAGGCACGACGTAATCAGGTTCTTCGCCTTCTTCGACAAGCAATTCAAGCGTTTCCATCGCGTCGGACGTCCGCTGACCAACGACCTGCAATCTGGCGAGTTCCAGACGGCCTTCCTCGTCGTATTCATTGAGTTCAAGGACGGCTGTGTAGTCGCGCTCGGCTTCGGCCAGGTTTCCGGTGCGAAGGAAAATCGATGCACGGATCGACAACGGCTCGGAATCTTCCGCATCCATTTCGATGACGCGATTCAAATCGAGCATGGCGGCGTGGAAAAATCCGCGATGTTCGTGAACCATCGCGCGTCCCACAAATGCCTGCGTGCATTCGTTGTTTGCGCGCACGGCATCGTTGAAAGTGGCGCGTGCCTCTTCAATTTGGTCGAGATAAAACTGCGAATAACCCTGGGCAACAAGTAATTTCGCACGTTCTTTGGGATCTTCTACCGCAACAAGGCCTTCTTTTACGATTTCCAGACATGCATCGTAATGCTCAAGCTCGAGCTCGAGTTCGGCACGAATCACGAACAACGCCGCAACGTTTTCAAAGGTCTTTTGTGCTTGCTCTAAATCTGATTGAGCCTGGTCATAGTCTTCTTCCGCAATCGCAATTTTAATCGCATCAATCGCAGCTTGCAGGCCGTCCTTATTATCTTGCTCGGACATCAATATCTCTTCTGGCTAATATCGGGGTTTTTAAAATGATTGGTTCGAAATCATGGGCAAATCATACGACTCTATATCACCGAGTTTCAGACGGGTCGAACGCCGTGTTTTTTATCCGGTGTATTCTTCTTTTTTGTGCTGTAAACGCCGAGACGTTGAATCAGCTCGTTGCGTAATTCATTTTTGGTGACCACGGCATCAATGATCAGTTCGCTCGCCAGACGATAAACGTCGATGTCTTCGCGAAATTCCTGACGCATCTTTTCGATGAACGCCGGTCGTTCGTCTTCAGGCAGTGCCTCAATTTTGCGCGCATAAACAGCGTTTACAGCAGCTTCTGGTCCCATGACGGCGATCATCGCTTCTGGAAGTGCAATCGTGACGTCTGGTTCGAATCCAGGACCACACATTGCGTACAATCCAGCGCCGTAAGCCTTTCTAACTACTACGGAAATCTTGGCGACGGTCGCTTCGCTAACGGCTGAAACAAGCTTTGCACCGTGACGAATAATTCCTTCGCGCTCGACTTTGGTGCCGATCATGAAACCGGGAACGTCGGACAGGAAAACCAGCGGAATATTGAACGCATCGCACAGCGAAATGAATCGAGCGCCCTTATCGGCCGAGTCCACGAACAGCACGCCACCTTTCCATTTTGGCTGATTGGCCACAATTCCGACAACCTGACCGCCAAGACGCGCAAAACCGGTGAGCAATTCTTGTGCGAACAGTTTTTTGATCTCTAAAAACTCAGAATCATCCACAAGATGCGCAATTACACGACGCATATCAAAAGGCTTGTTTTGATTCGTTGGAATCAGTTCATCCAGCGTTTTTTTCTGTTCCTGAGGAGCCATCGGTTCAAACGAAGGCACGGGCTCATGACAGTTGGCCGGGAAGTATTGCAGATACGTTCGGCAAAACTCGATCGCTTCCTCTTCGGTTTTTACCAGCACGTCGCCGCAACCTGAAACACCACAGTGCATTTTTGCGCCGCCCATTTCCTCGAGCGTAACTTTTTCGCCAATGACCATTTCTGCCATGCGTGGCGAGCCCAGATACATGCTCGCGTTGCCATCGACCATGACGACGATATCGCAAAAAGCCGGGATGTAAGCGCCGCCTGCCGCGGAATGTCCAAAAAGCAGGCAAACCTGTGGGATAAATCCGGACAAACGAACCTGGTTGTTGAAAATTTTACCAGCGCCGCGGCGTCCGGGAAACATTTCGAGCTGGTCGGTGATGCGTGCTCCGGCCGAGTCGATCAGATAAATCAGCGGAATTCGCAGGTTTTCGGCTGTTTCCTGCATGCGAATCATCTTTTCAACCGTTCGCCAGCCCCAGGAACCGGCTTTCACGGTGGAATCGTTGGCGATAACTGCCACGCGTTGCCCGTTGATTTTCCCGATACCGGTCACGACACCGTCGGCCGGTAAATCGCCCGCCAAGACGTTGGCCCAGACGCCGTCCTCGATTTCAAGACCATCATCGAGCAGCAAATTAAGGCGTTCGCGCACGAATAATTTACCAGTTTTTGCAGCCTGCTCATGATATTTGGGCAGTCCGCCCGTCATGATTTCATCGCGCCGACTGACAAGTTCTTCGTCGAGCGTTGTAATTTCGGGAGTTTCGACGTTCGTTTTGGGAAGTTCCGTCATGGCAATTACCTGAAATGGAATCAATAAAAATAAAAGTAAGCTGCAATAGCAGTTGTGAGTTATTTGCCTTCAAAGCGCGGTGCGCGTTTTTCGCGAAACGCCGCCAGACCTTCCAGTCTATCTTCGGTCGAAAGCGTGTTTCCATACGCGACGGCTTCGAGCGTTAAGCCAGACTGTAAATCAACCTGCATACCGGTATCGATCGCAATTTTCGCCTGCGCAAGCGCAATCGGCGCCGACTTTAACATCTCGCCGGCCAGTGAACGTGCGTGATCCATGAGTTCCGAGGCAGGAACCGCGTAATTTGCGATACCCAACTCGGCAGCACGCGTTCCGCTGACGCGCGCGGCCGTAAAAATCAGTTCCTTGGCGCGCGCTGTGCCGATGAGGCGGGCAAGACGCTGTGTGCCACCGGCACCGGGAATAATGCCCAACCGAAGCTCCGTCAAGCCAACCTGCGTTTCTTCAGCAACGACGCGTAGATCGCAGGCCAGCGCAATTTCCAGTCCGCCGCCGAATGCATACCCGTTGATCGCGCATATCGTGGGTTTGGGAAGGTTGGCCAGCGCATCAAAAATAACGCGATAACTGTCGATTCGCTGCCGCACCTGAGTTTCGCTCATGCTGGAGCGTTCTTTTAAATCCGCGCCCACACAAAACGCCGGACCTGTTCCGCCGGTCAAGATTACAACGCGAACGTTTGCATCATACGCAATCTCTCGCAACGTTGTCGCCAGGTCTTCAAGCAACCCGCCGTTCAGCGCATTCATGCTTGCCGGACGATTAAGTGTCAGCGTGCAAATGCCCGCATCGATCACGCACTGTAAAGCAGCGGAGTTCTGGCTTGTCTCTGTACTATTTTCACCGGTCATGCTTTTATTATCTCGTTAAAAGAAAACATCACGGTCGCCACAGACCCTTTTCAGGTCGCTTTGTTGAAAAGCAGCCTAAAATTCCAGCTTAACCGCACTTGTGCAAGGGAAAACAAGGCAATGCCTGGTTTTGAACCCTCCCCAAATCTGGGTCGTGAAAAAGAAATGCCGCAGCCATCGGAAAAATCGACGGCTACGGCAATAAAGCTTGGTCTTGAGACGGCAGCGCAAATTTATTTCGGTGCGTGCCGCTCGGCTGCGTCGGGATTTTCAGCGCTTTTGAAGATGCGAACGAATCCTTCAAACCGCCGAAAACCCTGATTGCGCAGACTAAAACAAATCGAAACCGCTCAATACAGATAGATTCGAACGTGTCCGGTGAAACCAATCGGATCAAAATCAACATCAGAGATTATGTTGAGGCGAGGACGCCATTCAACGACCAGGTCGATCGGAATGATGTTTAGATTGATCTCGAAACCAAGCACGAATGCGGCTGCAAGGTTGATCTTTTCGGAGTGAAGTCCGAGTCCACCACCAAAACCAGCGTTCCAGGCCAGATTGAGAACTTCGTGCTGGAAGAAGGTTGGCATGTTGTACAGCAGATCGAGGCTGAGACCGATACCACCACAGCTATAGGAGTCGAAACCATCGCCGTAACAGCCAATGTTTCCCTGAATGGCGGTCGGGCCGGCGTGTTGTTTCAGCGACAAACCAGAAACATTCGTACCCGAGCCAAGGCCGATTCCGAACGTACCCGGACGACCACCACTCTGCGCCATTGCGGGAGCTGTTGTTAAAACGAGCAGCAAAAGAGCCTGACCGAGAATCAATATCCAGTGTTTTTTAACATTTTGCATTCGAGATACTCCACTAATTTAAAATCATTGTAAATTACTGCAAACGCAGGCGGGCAGTGATTAGCACGGCGATAAAGCTGAGACAAGAGCACCATGGATTACAGGGTTACACGGATTGGCCGTGATGAATCAGACAGAAAAATCCGGGATACTTGAATTCGCAATACGAAGTCGCTATAGTTTGAAATTGATGAGCAGGTAAATGAAGCTCTGCATGATTTGTTTTTTGGGTGCGCTCTGGAGTGTTGGGGAACAATCCGCGCGACTAAAATACGAAGCATGAAGGAGGTCCATCATGAATCTGGCTTATCTTGAAGTCGATCATCAGCGAAATAGTTACATCAATATGCCTGCGTCCGTGCGTGAAGTTTTCATGGAGCGTTTGCTTTTGTCGTGGCTATATCATGAGCATGCGCTTGATGGCGTCGTACTTACATCTACGGATTTAAGCCGTGCGCTTGAAGGTTTGCCTGCGCGTAATTATTGCGATGCACAAACGCAGCTTTCACTGCGCCGTATGAAAAACTGCATCGAGTATATCGAGCGTAGTGCTGCGCGTGGTGATGATCTGTCAAACGACTGGCTCAAAGATCTGCATACGCGCATTTGTGCGGATGGCGATGAAAATGCCGGGCGTTATCGCAAACGTGATACATCACCAGGTATATACAATCTGACGGTTTCTCCGGCGGCCAGCATTTCGTATTATTTCCGTAAATTCGAGGAAATGTATAACGAAGAGCTTTCGGGTTACCACCCGCTTCGCGCTGCAGCGATTGCTCACTGGGAATTTATGCGTGTTTTTCCCTTTGATGAACGCAGCGGTATGGTGGGGCGTTTGATGATGAACTTTTTGCTGATCCGCAATGGATATCCACCGGCGATTATTCACGCCCACGATCGCCATCATTACTTTGCAGCACTCAATGGCCATCGCACCGATCTTGTGCCTGTCGTTGTGAATGCGGTTTCTTCGACAATCCAGGCCGCACGTGCACTTTCAGTACAAATGAAGGCTGAGTCGGATGAATTGTTGGGCCAAAAATACGCGCGTTCATAATACAATGATGTAGTTTGGAATTAGGACGGTAGTTTTAGATGTTTTAACCTGTGTGTTGATGCGTGGTGTTGATGCGTGCTCTCGATGAAAATATTTTTGTAGAGAGCACGAAAAAAGCACTGCTGCAGTTGAATATTTTGAATGTCCCCATTACTCTCGCGCGCTACTGGCTCGTGCCAGCTGACCGATATCAATAGACGGTGAGCGAATTCACGACGCATACAGCTTTGATCGCCAACGTCTACGACGAAATCCAAGGTCCGGCATCCCGGAAACTGTCTGGGCGATCTGGTGTGTATTACGGGTAAGCCATTTATGGAAACGGGCTTGCGACGATCACGCTTGATTGGAGTAACTACAGAATGTCATCGAACCTATCTATCCTCGATAAAGCTCGTCAAAAAAACGGCGAACCGCATGTTGTCGAGTTGTCGACCACGGATCCGCTATTTGTTGAGATTTACGCAACGGCCAAGCTTCCGACGCGTTATGGTCAATTTCAAATCGTTGCGTTTCTCAATAATCGCGATGGAAAAGAGCATATTGCCATTATTCATGGTGACGTGGAGGGTGCGGAAAACGTGCTAACGCGTATTCACAGTGAGTGTCTGACCGGTGATGTTCTGGGCAGTCTCAAGTGTGATTGCGGACCACAACTTGATCAGGCTTTGAGTGAAATCGCGCAATCTTCAGCCGGCGTGGTGTTGTATATGCGCCAGGAAGGGCGTGGAATTGGGCTGGCCAACAAGATTTTGGCCTACAGTCTACAGGACACAGGACTGGATACGGTTGAGGCGAATCAGCATCTGGGTTTTGACGACGATTTACGTCATTACGACATCTCTGCCGAGATGATTAAGTTACTCGGTATTAAGAGCATTGAGCTGATGACCAATAACCCGGGCAAAGTCGACGGGTTGATGGAAGCCGGGGTGAATGTCACAAGTCGACGGTCGATAAAAATCGTTGCGAACCCATTTAACGCGCGTTATTTGGAAACAAAACGCATTAAATCTGGCCACCTTCTCTAGAATTTCGCAACAAAGCTCGCCACATTCCTGAAGGGCAGCAGTTTATTTGCTTGCCCATGCATTGCTCGTGACTAACTACAGGGGGCTTGTAATTTGTAGTCACCCACAAGGCCGATGATTTTGGTGTTTCAATACCGAATTCGTTGCGTCGTTGCGGGTGATTACAAATTACTCCCAATATCCACGCGAGCTTTGAGGGTGATAATGGCGAAACAAACGGCTGAAAAATTAGTTGCTGTCGAAATCACGGATGGAATTGCCAATGTGCGCATTGATGTAAAGGGTCAGGCGGTAAATACGTTATCCTCGCCGATGATCGATCGGTTTGAAGAGATCTTGGGCAGCCTGGCTCACGATAAATCGGTGCGAGGCGTCGTAATATCGAGCACCAAAACCAATAACTTTGTCGCCGGCTTTGATATCGGCGAGCTATTACAGCTTCGCAATGATCCGGTGAAGTTGAAGGTAATGGTGGAGCGTGGTCAGGCGTTGATGGGACGTCTGGAAGCGTTGGAAATCCCGGTCGTTGCCGCGATTGACGGTGCGTGCTTGGGAGGTGGGCTTGAGCTGGCGCTTGCTTGCCATGCTCGAATTGCAAGCCATAATCCAAAAACAAAGCTCGGTTTACCGGAAGTACAACTTGGGCTGATTCCGGGAGGCGGCGGCACGCAGCGGTTGCCGCGACTCGTGGAATTGTCGTGTGCGCTCGACATGATCGTGACCGGCCGTGAATTATCGGCTGAGCAGGCATTACGTGAGGGGTTGGTGGACGATGTGGTTCACCCGGCGATTTTGCTGCAGGTTGCCGCAGACTACGCACGAAAACTTGCGAGCAGTCCGCCTAAAAATGGCGGGTTTGCGGCGAATTTTTCAGATCCGGTAAAACTTGCGGCCCGAACCCCTGCAAGAAAGCTTGTTTTCAACCGTGCACGTGAAGCTGTTGTTGAAAAAAGTGGCGGTCATTATCCGGCGCCGATTCGTGCCTTAGACGTCATGGAACAAGGATTTGCGGATGGTTTTGAGTCGGGTCTTCAAAGTGAAGGTGCCGCTTTCGTGGAGCTGGTAGGTAG
>JBEBSM010000094.1:0-11334 GCA_040394315.1 Lujinxingia vulgaris | reverse complement strand
GGCTTGCCAAAGTGAATCAGGCAGTACGGAATCGTCATGATGACGACGGAGTAGTATCCAAAGCGTTTGAAGAGCGCGAAGATGAAGAAACCGCGGAAAAACGCCTCAAGCGCAAAGAATTGTGTGCCGTAGGTCAGCTGGTAGATCAAAAACTGGGAGAGTGAGTCTCCGGCTTTTTCGTAAAAAGGGTATTTATCCTGATAGCTGGATAAAAAACTCACGCCGATGAGAATCGGCAGCATAACCAGATACATGAGGACGTAGATTTTGCCGTGGCCTTTTTCCCAGAGACGAAAACCGTAATCACGCGGTGATTCTTTGAACCACCAGACGATTAACGCCACCGGAATGGCGACGCGGATGACCAGGCTGGAAACAGCCCAATAGCCGTATCGCAATAAATCGCGATACGGACTGTCGCTCATACCGAGCAGGGCGGAGAGCGGTTCGTCGAAATGGGCCTGAAAAAAGCCCGGCCGGCCGTAGTAATAATAGACCGTTAACAATACACAGCTGATGACGACGGTAAGCGTTGTACGTGCGTCAAAAGGAACACCGCTTCCGCCGTTGTCTGCTAGATCATCACGAATATCTTCAAACAACTGGACGATTTTTTTGGGAACGATGTTTTGGAGCACGTTTTCACTTCACTGAGTCTGGTAAGGCTTGAATTAGCGCTGCAGCCATTCATCTGCGCGTCCGTCGCCGGTGCGATCACGGCCAAGACGGGTGAGTACGCCTTCTTCGTAGTATTCCCAATAGTCAATTTCGCCATTGCCGGAAGTGTCTTTTTCGACGCGCAACAGTTTACCGCGAAGGTAATAACGGGTTGCATCGACGTGATTGTCTTCTTTATTCAGGATTTCTTTTCGCGTGAGCACGCCGCCATCGTAATAATTGATGGTTTCGATTGTACCATCGAGGTTTGCATCGAGCTCCTCGCGGACAACATTGCCGAAGTCGTCATAAAAGCGGCGAATATCTACGAATCCGTCCGCGTTGGCATCGATTTCTACCTTACGCAACAAACGCTTGGTGATGGCAGCGTTTTGAGGGTCGGGGATTTCTTGAAAGTATTTGATAACGTCGGGTATCGCGTCACCGTTCGAATCGAATTTATGAACGAGCAATCCTTCCTCATCCGTACTGGAGCTGAAATGCGACGTTGGGACGATCGATGAGGTTGGTTTTGAGGCCTGTTCAGAACTACCGCAGCCGACGACAAATGTCAGCGCGAGCAGCCCGGGTAACGCTGCGCGCAACCATATTCCGGGTATCAATTCGCGCGTAAGCTGGGTCGACAGGTATGCAGGCTTGAACATGAAAGCTCTCTTTAGAATAGATACAGATCAACAGTTACAAAATTATCAGACGACGGGATGTTACACGGGTTGTAAGAAAAGTGAAACAATGTCGTTGACGCACACTGGCTTTACGCGGCAACAATAGCAGGCAGAAACGAATTAAGCGTCGATAACGCAGTGTGCTTCAGGTGTGCTTGCCAGCATCTGCGCCTTCCTATATGTATCCGCAGGCTCAATGCTGCAGGAAGAATGCCACATTAAGTGTTGTTCCATTCGCAGCGCTGGTTTTGTTGGTCGAATCGTATTTAGTCGGGCAGTAAAACCCTCTATATCGAGCAGTTGGGTATTCTAAATTTAGATTTTCGGGTGATTTCAAACGGTTAGACTACATTCATGACCAAACGCACTATAGATCAGACAAAGATTCGTAACTTTTCCATTATTGCCCATATTGACCACGGCAAATCTACGCTTGCGGACCGGATACTCGAGGTGACCGGAGCCGTAACGGATCGTGAACAAAAGGCTCAGTTCCTGGATAATATGGAGCTCGAGCGTGAACGTGGCATTACGATCAAGGCACAGACCGTTCGTCTGAATTACAAAGCAGATGATGGCGAAGATTATATCATTAACTTGATCGATACGCCCGGACACGTCGACTTCAGTTATGAAGTCTCGCGCAGCCTTGCGTGTTGCGAGGGTGCAGTTCTGGTTGTGGATGCAGCGCAGGGCGTTGAAGCACAGACCATGGCGAACGTGTATCTGGCGCTGGACAATAATCTGGAAATCGTTCCGGTTTTGAACAAGATCGATTTGCCTCAGGCCGATCCGGATCGAGTAAAACAGGATATCGAAGATACTATCGGGCTGGATGCGTCGGAAGCCGTGTTGTGCAGCGCAAAATCCGGTGTTGGCGTTCGCGATATTTTGGAAGCGGTTGTAAATCTGGTGCCGCCGCCGACCGGAGATTACGACGCGCCACTAAAAGCGCTGGTATTCGATAGCTGGTTTGATGCCTATCGCGGCGTCATCAATATGATCCGCGTAATTGACGGTGAAATTAAGCCGAAATCCAAGATTCGTTGGATGGCCACCGGCGCAATCAGTGAAGTAACCGAACTGGGCGTTTACGGACCGTTTGCTCGCCCGGTTAAGTCACTCGGGCCTGGTGAGGTAGGATTTGTCGTCTCGATGATCAAAGACGTCTCTCAGGCGCGCGTTGGTGATACGATTACCACGGTAGAAGGTGGTGCTGAGGAAGCACTTCCGGGCTTTAAGGATGTGAAGCCGATGGTTTTCTGCGGGATCTTCCCGACGGAATCCAATGAATACGAAGAGTTGCGTGATGCACTCGCAAAGCTTGTGTTGAATGACGCAAGCCTGACCTATGAGCCGGAAACAAGCCAGGCTCTCGGGTTTGGTTTTCGCTGCGGGTTCCTCGGGCTTTTGCACATGGAAATCGTGCAGGAACGCCTGGAGCGCGAGTACGATCTGGACTTGATCACAACAGCGCCTTCGGTAGTTTATCAAGTTACCAAGAATGATGGCTCGGTGTTGATGGTTGATAACCCGAGTCATCTTCCGCCGGTCAATCTGATTTCGCATATCGACGAGCCTTATATTGCAGCGACGATTCACGTTTCTCCAGAACACATTGGACCGGTTATCGGCCTGTGTGAGGAGCGTCGTGGCATTCAAAAGAATCTGGCTTATGCGGGCACCAACCGCATTATTCTGAGCTACGAGATTCCGATGAATGAGGTCGTTTTCGACTTTTTCGATCGGTTGAAATCCGTGTCGCGCGGTTACGCGAGCTTAGATTACGAACTGATCGGTTATCGCCCAGGTGAGCTGGTGAAGATGGACATTCTGGTGAATGACGAGGTTGTCGACGCCTTGAGCATCATCGTCCATCGTGATTTTGCTTACGAGCGCGGCAAGGCACTGGTAAAAAGGCTTCGTGAGGTAATTCCACGGCAGCAATTTGAGGTGGCGCTTCAGGCCGCGATTGGTACGCGAATTATTTCGCGTGAGACGATCAAGGCATTTCGTAAAAATGTTACCGCGCGTTGTTACGGCGGCGATATTTCTCGAAAACGCAAGTTGCTTGAGAAACAAAAAGAAGGCAAAAAGCGAATGAAACAAGTCGGAAATATCGAGATCCCTCAAGAAGCATTTCTAGCAGTATTGCGCACAGATCAGTGAGGCTGGATGTGGAAAAGCCGCCGAAGTCGACGCGAACAACGCTCGAAGAAGTACGGGCGTTTGTAAAATCGACTCAAAGTAACCTTAAGCGTGCTCGTGGACTTAACGATGAGGTTCGCGCGAGTTTGCAGGCGAAGCTCAACGAGCTTCGTCAGCTTGCCGATCAGGGTGAGGTTGAGACCGCCGAAGATAAGTTAGCGGAAGCGCAGGAGTTCATCGCAACGCATTTGCCGGACAACAGCAAAGGTGCCTGGCGCGAGTACTTTGAGAGCATTGGTCTGGCGGTGTTGTGCGCGCTTTTGCTGCGCGGCTTTGTGGTGGAAGCGTTCAAGATACCGACGGGTAGTATGATTCCGACACTTTTGGTCGGTGATCATCTTTTTGTGAACAAGTTTGTGTATGGAATTCGCATACCGTTTACGAAAAAGTATCTGCTTGAATTCAAAGAGCCCAAAAAGGGCGAAGTCGTGGTTTTCAGCTTTCCGGCCGCCGATGCGCGTGAACATATCGCGCGGCAGCCGGCTTCTCGCCGAAACTGCATCGACCGTGGAAGTCTTGAGAGTGAGAAGGACTTTATCAAACGCATCGTCGGTGTTGAGGGCGATACGGTTGAAGTTCGTGATAATCAGTTGTTTGTGAATAATGTTGCGACCGACCGACGGTTTTTGCGAAAAGAGGCGACCGGAGACTTTCTGTATCCTCATGAAATGCATGAGCAAGAAACGTTGAACGGATTTGAGTACACGATTCATTTTAAGGGAAGTGATGAGAATTTCGGTCCGATTTCGGTTGAGCCGGGTCATTTCTTCGTAATGGGTGACAACCGTGATCAGAGCTCGGATAGTCGTTGTTGGGGTCAGGTTCCTGTAGAGAATATAAAGGGACGTGCGATGATTATCTGGTGGTCAATTGGTCCGAGCGCGATGCGTTGGGATCGGATTGGTCAATTTATTCACTGATGAACAGGCATACGAGGCATTCATGCAGCACCTGATCGGGCTTGAAGGATTGGACGCCGATACTCTGAACGCTTATCTCGACAGGTCAGAAGTGTTTCTCGACGCGCAGGGGCGAGTTTGTACGCCGCCTGAGCTGCGAAACGTGTTGTCGGATACGAGTGTCGTCTTACTGTTTTTGGAGCCCAGCACGCGAACACGTGTGAGTTTTGAGCTGGCCGCGCATCGTCTGGGTGTTTCTTCCGTAATTTATTTAAGTTCGGACGGTACGAGCTTAAAAAAGGGAGAAAGCGTACTGGATACGTGCAGAAATCTCGAGGCGATGGGCGTCGGCGCCTTTATTGTGCGTCATCGTCAGCGTGAACTTGTGCATTTGTTAAGAGAAGCGCTCGATACGCCGATTATTAATGCCGGAAACGGCAGCGGTGAGCATCCAACTCAGGGGCTGGTCGATGCGTTAACGCTGCGACGACATTTTGGAAGTCTTAAAGGACTCAAGGTTTCCATTGTCGGTGATATCGTGCACAGCCGTGTTGCGCGGAGCAATGTTTTTGCGCTGCGTACGCTGGGCGCCGAAGTGACGATTGCCGGTCCGCCGCGATTGTTGCCACGGGATGATACCTGGGGAACGTTGCGCACGGTTGAAACACGTCGCGAAGCCTTACAGGATGCCGATGCGGTCATCATCTTGCGCATTCAGGGCGAGCGCATTGAAGGTCCGCCGGTTGAAATCGATGCGTATATTCAGGAATGGGGAATCGACGAGCTTGTGGTTGAGCAGGAGATGACTCCAGGCGCTGTAATTTTGCATCCTGGCCCGGTGGTACGAGGTGTGGAATTGCAGGATACGGTCGCTGATAGTCCGCGAAGTCTGATTTTGCGACAGGCGGCGAATGGTGTTGCGGTTCGCCAGGCGGTACTTGCAGATTTTCTGCATAGTTAACAACGCTCGGCGATTTGATTAATTTGGCGAGTATTCAGTGGGTTTTGAGAAGATGGCAACAAGCGACATTCCGGCATACCTCGTACTAGAGGATGGACAGGTTTTTGAGGGAATTGCAGCGGGAGCGGATGGCGTAGCTGTTGGCCTGATGAGCGTACAAACAAGTACAACGGGCTATGAAAACCTTCTGATGAATGCTGATAGCGCTGGAAAGATTCTCGTATTTACGACGCCCCATGTTGGCAATTGCGGCCGGACTCACGATGGAACCGATGCAGCCGGTATTTTTGCCAGCGGATTGGTGGTGCGTGAGATTTCCAGGCGAACCAGCAATCATCTTGCCAGACAAAGTCTTGAAGACTGGTTGATCGAGCAAAATACGGTCGGTATTTGTGAGGTCGATACACGTGCAGTGACGCGTTATTTGCGTGAACATGGCGCGATGCGCGGTGCGATTGTGCATGGCAAGCATAGCGACGAAGACCGCTCAAAGAGCGTAGCGTCTGCAAAAAATGCACTTGGGCTCGGTGGTGATTTGTCGAAGTAGTCTGTAGCACTTCGCAATGAAATAATGGCCACGCGGTATGCTGTTAACGTTAAAACTAGAACTTTTCCGAAGTATTGAATCCGATGAGTGAACACACACCGCCTACGCCTCCCGTTGATTTGAACAAAGATTCAGACACCGGTCGAAATCAATCGATTGTTGACCCGACTCGTCCCGATGACTCTCAAGACACCGGTAATCCGGGCGATAATCCTGCGGAGAGCGGGCAACCGAAATTTGCACGATTGCGTCGCTTCATTGTTCCCGTCCTGACGCTTTTGTTGCTCGCCATTGTATTGATCACGTTTAGAACGGTTTTGTTGCCGTTTGTCTTCGCGTGCATCATCGTTTATCTGATGGAACCCATTGTCAGTCGCATGTCGGATCCAGAAGGCGGAGGCAGAAGCCTGCCACGCTGGGCGGCCGTGGTGCTGGTGTACATCGGGTTTCTGGCTGTTGTGAGCACGTCGGTTGTCTTTATGGCACCGCGGTTTTTAACCGAAATCGTGCGGTTTATCGAGACAACGCCCGAGGCGGTGCAGGAGTTTCGCCACGAGAAGTTGCCGGGAATCAATCGAGACCTGCAGTCTTATTTGCGAAGCAATATTACGCTGACTCCGGAAACTCAGGATCTTAAAACCGTAAAAATGCACATACGTGATGCACGCGAGCATGCCGCGAACGTGGCTGCCGCAATGGCACGTGCGCAAGCTGAGGTTGCGGTTGCATCGCAGGTGAAAATTCACTGGGATCTGGTTGGCGATCCGGGCAACCTTCATCGCCGCTATATTGGACGGGTGCCCTCCGAGCTAATTAAGTCATTGCCGGCCGACAACGGCGCAACCCGAAACGGGATCTGGAGTAGAGAAGGCTTGCGAACAGCGCCGCTTCTACGAATGGAACCGGACGAAATGGGTGGCTACGCGTTTTATCTCGAAGGCGATGCTGTAGAGATAGTTTCGCATGCCGATAATGTGTGGACCTTGCGGCGCGAGGACACGAGTCGTTTGAGTATGGATGATGCGCAAAAAGATCTGGATGTGCACCGCATGTTTGATCTGGAGCGAAGCTTTGACGATATGATCGAAGGCTTTACAACGATCACCAGCGCACGAATTAGCTCGATCATGGTGTTTGCGCAGACGTTTTTAGTGGGCGTCATTCAGATGTTGGTAGCAATCATGCTGACGTTGATGGTTGCGGCATTTTTATCGATCGATTTGCCGCGCACAAAACGTACGGTTCGTGCTGCAGTACCGCGCGGTTATGGCGATGCTTATGATGAATTATTGCAGCGAATCGATACCCGACTGGGCGGTGTTGTACGCGGCCAGTTGATGATTTGTGTGGTAAACGGCTTGCTCACTTACCTGGGGCTTGTCATACTCGACATTAAGTACAGCATGATTTTGGCTGTAGTTGCGGCAGCACTTTCTATCATTCCGATATTTGGAGCGATATTGTCGACCGTTCCAATCGTTATCATCGCCGTGACGCAGAGCTTTACGGTGGGGATGCTGGCGTTGGGCTGGATACTGGTGGTACATTTTATCGAGGCGAACTTTCTTAATCCTAAAATTATCGGTTCAACGGCCCAGATTCATCCGGTATTTGTCATATTTGTACTTCTGGCCGGACAAAGTACCTTTGGTCTGGTAGGGGCAATTTTGGCGATTCCGATAGCATCGATAGTGCTGACGATTCTCGGGTTTGTTCGTGACTCTTATATGAAGGATACGATGGACTCGGAGCCGGAAGAACCAACGCATGAAGATGTGGAAGCAACCGGAGTGATTTGATCGATGTTCAATCGCTTACGTATTACAGTCAGGCAGGAGTAAGGCATGCAACTTGAGTTCTGGGCAGCGACAAATGTGGGTCGAGCCCGAGAACATAACGAGGATAACTTCCTCGTCGATAAGCGATTACAGCTTTTCGTAGTGTGTGATGGAATGGGTGGCCATGCGGCCGGAGAAGTTGCAAGTGCGGTTTGCGTTCGAACAGTTCGCGACGTTGTGTTTGCGCACCGTGAGACGATCGAAGCGCTCGAGCGCGATCCCGATGATCTGGGGAATCGCGAAAACATGCTTGCGCTGATGGAACGTGCGATTCATACAGCCTGTCGTCGAATATTTGAGATGGCGCAGGAAGACCAATCCCGACGCGGTATGGGTACGACTTGCGTGATGTTGCTGATCAGCGGCGATCGCGCGTTTATCGGCCACGTTGGTGATTCGCGTGTGTATATCGTTCGTGAGGACGAGGTTTCACAAATCACGTCTGACCACTCGTTGTTCAATGAAATGATTCGTCAGGGCAAGATTAAGCCTGGCGACGATCAGGATTTCCCGCATAAAAACGCGGTAACACGCGCCGTCGGTGTCAAGGAATCGGTTGAAGTCGATACGATAGAAATCGAGCTGGAAGATCGCGATCGTTTCATGCTCTGTAGCGACGGACTGAGTGGGTATTTCGCTAACGATGATGACATTTTAGATCTTGTGCAGGGTGACGATCTAAAAGAACTCACGCAGCGTTGCATTCGGTTTGCGAACGAGGGTGGTGGTAAGGATAACATCACCGTTGTTTTGATCGACACGTTGTTGGAATCGCATACATCAGCATCCCGCGAAGACGACGCAGCCTTCATCGAAGTCTTGAAGGAAATGCCGTTTTTTCATTATTTGAATCAGACCGAATTGCAGCAGATTGTTTCGATCTCTGAGCGACATGAATACGAAGGAAATAGTCTGGCACTTGGGCCGGCGGAAACAGCCGAGCGGCTGAATATCCTGGTCGACGGCTCGCTTTCGCTGCTGTTGCATGGCCGCCAGATTGGCGTATTGGCTACCGGTGATCATTTCGGTGAATTGTCCTTTATCGACGAAAAGCCAGAAATGATCACGGTCCGTGCGCTGGAAAACACGGTTGTCATGAGCATCGGACGCCCGCAATTTATGGCGTTGCTTCGAAACGATCCTCAACTGGCTATCAAGCTTTTGTGGAACTTTTTGCAGGTCTTTTCTAGCAAATTACGCCAGGTTCCGTATGACTTTTTACGCGAACCAGACCTGTGGTGGGCGCGGCTTGCGGACGACGAAGAAAACGCAACGCCACCCAGCGGTCGGCTGACATTTTTGGAAGATGCGCGCGATTTGTCCGATGACATTTCAGTCGACCTGGGAATGGACGACGTAGACGATTCAACTCGCCCGCTTAGCAGTAAAATCATTAGCGATATTTCCGAAAGAAGTGGAAATCATCGGTCGGAAGCCAGTCGGCATCCGGGAGCTACATCGATACCGCAAAAATCGGCGCAGTGGACCAATGTTCGTGACGAGTCGGTGGATAGCAGTGCCGAAGATTTACGACGGACCATGCAGATGGACTGGGGGCAGATGTCGTCGACGTTGCCAGCAGGAAGTCGGCCGCCAGCGATTCCGCCGGCTGTGCCGCCAGCAGCTACGGGGCCGTCAAGCAAAGCGGCGCGGCCAGTCGTCGATCGTTCACCGAGCAAAGCGATTAGCGGCACTTCGGTGGTGGCAAAAGCTGCATCGCCGACCGGCGCCGGCACTGGAATGCGCGAGCCTACCCATTTGCGCGATGCGTATGATTACGGAGCGACGGTGCCCGATGCTGTCATTGAAATACCCGACGATCTGGTGATGCACGCTGACCAGGATGATGAGACCATTTCGCGCGAGCGTTTGACCCCGCCCGTGAATCGCTCAAAACGTAAAGAAAATGACTAATACAAAAAATCCGCTGAAACGCATATTTCGCCATTCACTGGCTAGCAGTCTTGTTTATTTGGCGCTGGTGTTTGTGGCGCTTGGCCTGATCGCCAATTGCAAAAGTCGTGAAATTAGTACGCCAGCACCCACGCAGGGTTTAAGCGGCGGCAAGTTGGTTTTTGAAGACGACTTTGCCAACGATGAGCTTGGTGATTCTTGGCATCGTGGATCCGGCGAGAGCGGGAAGGGCGCGTGGACCGTCGAAAATGGTGGCGTTGAGGGCAGTGCGCTGCGCAACGATCCGTTGTGGTTAACGAAGCCGTTGCCCGAAGCTGTGCGCGTTGAGTTTGAAGCCCAGGCAAAAACCGAAGTCGGGGACTTGAAGGTTGAGATTTTCGGCGACGGTGAGAATCACGCATCTGGTTACGTGCTGATTTTCGGTGGCTGGAATAATAAACTGGATGTAATTGCGCGGCTTGATGAGCACGGCGACGATCGAAAAGCGCGTAATAGCAAAGGCGTTGAGGTCGACCGTGTTTATAAAATGGCCGTCATACGAACTTCGTCGGGTGTGTTACGCTGGTATGTCGACGGCGAGGAATTCATGACCTATCAAGATTCGTCACCGCTGAAAGGCGGCGAACATCAGTATTTCGCATTCTCGAACTGGGATGCGCCGGTGCGGTTTTCGAAAGTTCGAATCTACGAGCTTGATGCGCGCTGAAGTCTGTCGTTACTTGCAAAAAACTGTCTGAAAGAATGGTCTGGCTCCGATTTTAAACTCGGGGTAGTGGTAAGGCGACGTTGCAGGTTTGTGTTCAACCAATTCTCATAGGGTTCGTACCTGATGGATACCCGTCGGATATTACAGATTGTTCTCGCGTTAATCGTTGTGCTGGTCGTGGTTTTGGGTGTGGTAACGATTTACCAGCTCACACGTGAGGCGGAAACGATTACGGTAAAACGCGCTGCGCGCCCAGCGGCAGATCAAGTGGAAGCCGTCAACCCATGGGCTGACAAGGGCGATGCGGCTATTGCGCTGGTGAAGCGCGTGCGCGTCGTGCCAGCGCCTGCGGCCAACGCACCGGCTCGTGGGCGTCGACCCGCGGCTGAGCCTGAGGTCGTGGAGGCCACGGTCGGCGACATTCTCGAAGACGAAGCGTTTTGGCGCGATAAGCTGAAAATTGGTTCTGCCAAGAGCGTCGGCTGGAAGGCTGACTGGTGGGGAGAAACGGAGTATGGACCGTCGTTTTTTCTTGTCCGGTTTGCATTCCAGGACGAAAACATCACGATTGGACCCGCCTGGCTGGTAGACATTCGCTCGCAAAAAGTCGTTGCTAAAAACATCCTGGCGGAAGTGACCACGGATCCACAAAAGGGTGTTTCCTCCGATTATTATGACAAGGCTACGCAGGTTGTTTCGGCGATTACAAATCATCGTTTTGAAAACAAAATGAACCTTGCCGGCGCGCTACTGCTGTATTTTGAGCAGCGCGACGAAACCTCGGAACACGATACGATATTGGGTTGGACGATCGATCATGATCGCGGAAAATTATTCAAAGCGTACTTTCAGTGGGTGGAGAACGGCGAACGGACGTACGCTGAATTTGAGTTTGATTACGATGCGAAAGCGTTGAAG
>JBEBSM010000093.1:0-11366 GCA_040394315.1 Lujinxingia vulgaris | reverse complement strand
AAACGCGTTCGACCTCATCATTCAGATCGAACGCGATAATATTGTGAATCGGATCTCGAAACAGTTTCGGGCGAGCGGCATTCTTCAAACTTGACTTCCGGTTTTTATGCAGCAAACGCCAGATACTGTTCCATCACTTAATAATCTCTCGTGATGTCACCGCTGGCATTGTCGTTAAATGAATTCACTGTCTCGACGTCAGCGTTCACCGTCGAGCCCGTCTTGATTGCAATACCGTAACCTTTCGAGTGGGCGAAAGTACAGTTTTTGATTTCCATCGTGCTGTTACCAGTAAACCCACCGATCGTCAGGTTCGCTTTTTGGCCGCGCTCAGAAATCGAAGACCCACCGTACTCGACCGTAACATTCTCCAACACATTCGCCGTCGACTCCACGTTATCGATATACACGCCCTTCCAGGAATCGTTCGCCATACGCGTCATCAAAATCTTATCGTCCGCACTGCCACGAGCCGACAAGATCCCCTTGGAACGTCCTTCAACCGTCAGACCTTTATCCGTGTCAAAAAACAGCTCAACACCGGGTTCGATCGTCAATTTGCTCTGGACGACAATATCACCGGTCACAGAAATCGGCGCTGCGTCTTTCAGCTTTTTCCACGTTGCATCCGTCGTAATATTTCCGCCGAATACCATGACACCAGCCTTACCGGTATCGCCGATGAACGTCGTCGAGTCATCAAGAGCAGCCAATTGATCCGGTGCAATACGCAGTGCGAAATCCTGATTTCCCTCAAAGGTATTCCCCGAGAAGGCATCAAAGGAACTCTCGTTTTCCATCTCCACGCCATACTTTTTTGAATGGCGAAAGGTCGAGTTCGTAATCGAGAGCGTCGATCGATCGACAAAACCACCGATCCCGAGATTGGAAGCATCCAGACCGCTACCAAATGCCTTGCCACCGCCGTACTCAATCGTCGTCCAGTTCACGCTGTTCTGCGTGGTCACTGAATTGTCGATATAAACGCCCTGCCACGATCCCGGCGTCTTGTTTTTACCGGTCAATATCACCGGCTCATCGGCCGTACCGTTTGTGGCCAGTTTACCGTTGGATCGACCATCGATCGTCAACTGCGTATTCGGCGCAAACTCGATCATCACGCCTGGCTCGATCGTCAAAAGCGACTGAATCATCAAGTCGCTCTGCACATAATAATCAGGCTTGGTCGGATCCTCGACAAGGTTCTTGAGCAGCAGGTCTTCGGCATACGTTCCGCCAATCGTCTGGCTTTGACCGTTGTCATCATCGCGATTGTTCTCGTCGTCATTCCCGCACGCAGCCGCGCTCAGACTAAAAGCACCAGCCAGAAGCAATAAAAGCCATTCATTTCTCATTATGTCTCTCCACAATGATCTCGCATTATTGTTTTACGTCTGAAGTCATACACTTTGATACCAAAGGAAGCATAAAATCAAACACTATTTCCAACCCGCATTATTGGGCCGACTTGTTCAGGCTCAAAGCTCGTGTTACATAACGCAACGCCGCAGTACAAGATTTTCTGTACACTGGCCCACGAAATCAGCAAAATTTTCAACAACATTTTTTTATACACGAGACGTACATGGAAAAGTTTATCATCGAAGGTGGCAAGCAGCTCAGCGGGAGTGTTCGACCCGGCGGCAGCAAAAACGAAGCCCTTCCCTGCCTTGCTGCAACCCTGTTAACCGATGAAGAAGTCACTCTTCGCAACGTCCCGCGTATCGCAGACGTCCAGGTCATGCTCGAAGTCATCGCCGATCTCGGCGGCCACTACGAGTGGGTCGAAGCAAACGTCGTCAAAGTAAAATCGCCAAACATCAACAAAATCGAGCTCAACTCCGAACTCTGCCGCAAAGTCCGCGCATCCATCCTCTTCGCCGGCTCCATGCTCGGCCGAATGGGCGAATGCAAACTCCCACCTCCCGGTGGTGACGTCATCGGCCGCCGCCGCCTCGACACCCACTTTCTCGCACTCGAAGCACTCGGCGCAGAAATCGACACCACCCCGGCCGGCTATCACTTCAAAGGCCACAACCTCAAAGGCGACGACATCTTCATGGATGAAGCCTCGGTTACCGCCACCGAAAACGCCCTCATGGCCGCAGCCGCAGCCAAAGGCACCACCCGCATCCAGAACGCCGCCTGCGAACCACACGTCCAGGGCCTCTGCAACATGCTCGCCAAAATGGGCGCCCGCATCGACGGCATCGGCACCAACACCGTTACCATCGAAGGCACCAAAGGCCTCTGGGGCTGCGACCACACCATCGGCCCCGACTACCTCGAAATCGGCAGCCTCACCGGCCTTGCCGCCGTCACCGGCAGCGAACTCACCATCGAAGGCGTTGTCCCCAACGATCTCCGCATGATCCGCCTGGTATTCGCCAAACTCGGCGTCCAGACCGAAATCCGCAACGAAAACAACCTTTTCGTCCCCGGAAATCAGGAAATGATCATCCGCGACGACCACGCCGGCGCCATGCCCAAAGTCGACGACGCCATCTGGCCCGCATTCCCCACCGACTTGATGTCCATCGCCATCACCGTCGCCACCCAGTGCCACGGCAGCGTTCTGTTCTTCGAAAAAATGTTCGAAGGCCGCATGTTCTTCGTCGACTCCCTCAACGCCATGGGCGCTAAAATCGTCTTCTGCGACCCACACCGCGTCGTCATCATCGGCAAAAGCCAGCTCTACGGCGCAACCCTCGAATCCCCCGACGTCCGCGCCGGCATGAGCCTCCTCATCGCCGCCATGTGCGCCAAGGGCACCAGCACCATCTACAACGTCCGCCAGATCGACCGCGGCTACGAGAACATCGACAAAAAACTCAACGCCCTCGGCGCCAGCATCATCCGCCAACCCGTCGACTCCATCCGCTAACACCCCCCAATCCGCGCAGCGGGGCCTTTGGCCCCAGCGCAGCGCGTTGACGTTGTCCCAGCCCATCGGCTCTGCCGTTGGGTGTGACGTCTCAAACCACCCAATCCCCTCTCAACACCACGTTGCAAACCACCCAATCCCCTCTCTTCCACCACGTTTCAAACCACCCAATCCTCAAAATTATCGACGCCGAGGTCCTTACCCGGACCTCGGCGTCGATAAGTCTGCCCGGCGCAAAAGAAGACTGACACAGGCTTTTCGAGCGCTCAAAAGCTCATGTGCGCTCTGTCGATCCGTTCGCGAAACGCTTTCAAGCGGAGGGCTCGAACCACTTTTGCTCTCGCGAGGCGCTCCGGAGTGGGGGGCTCGATCCACTTTTTGTCTCCGAGGGCGCTCAAAGCTATCGCTATGTTCAGTGTATTTTGAGTCAGGTGGCGCTTCAAAGCGCCTGATCGAGCTTCGAAGTGAGCGCGGATGGCGCTTTGAAGCGCCCCGAGCGCACAGAAAGTGAGCGCACACGGCACTTCAGGCTACAGGCTTGTTCAGCTTTTTTTGAGCGGACCGGCGCTTCGAAGCGCCACCCGAGCCCGTTGGTGGTCTTCGACCCCCACTCCGGAGTGCCCGGCGAGCGCGTTGGTGGCCTGGCGAGGCGCTTTGAAGTGTCTCGCTGGATGGTTTGTGGTTTTAACACTGCGCTCGGGAGTGCTCGCGTTAAGACCTCCCAACACTCCCCGCACAAACAAAGGCCCGGCTCCTGTCTCTGAGACAAGAACCGGGCCTTCTTTTTTCTTGCTCACTTCCAATTACGACCTTTTCACACAAAAACTAAACAATCATTCCTTTACGTTTGCTTTTTAAATGCTTCAATAGCATAATCTGGCTCAATACTTGTCAAAAAAATCAACTTGCGCTGCCTATTTAAAAGGATGCATTTGTGACTACTAATTATTTTATTCGCTTAGTTATACCGTTGATCTTTCTACTTTTAATCTCAGATAGTGAAAATGCATATTCAAACACACACTTTTCCAATCAAGATTGTCAACATTACTCTTCATTTTCCCCATGGCTAGACAATAAAGCATCTGTCCATTACTACATACAAAGCAGCTTTTCATCTCAACTCAATAGTTGTATTTCTAACAGTTCATCACCACCCCATTGGGCTGGTTACCTGACACAATCCAATGCGCAGACTATAATACAAAACGCTGCAGAAATTTGGAACTCCGAATCCAGAAGCGTAGCTTTACTAAATGCAGGCCATATAAATATCGCTGAGATAAATACAAACAACTGTTCTTTATTTAAAGAAAAGCCAGCAGTCTTCATCCAATTTAATATTGCGGTCCCCGTTTGACCTGACTCAAAAACCATGATCTTCTCAACCCGGCGAAACGGTTGAACAAAAGGAGATAATTATGGGATATGGGTATTCAATAGAGTTGAGAGAACGGGTTGTATCGGCGGTTCGCCGCAGTGTGGGCACGCACGAGGAAATTTCGGTTATATTCAATGTCAGCATGTCCACCATAGGGCGTTGGTTGAAGCTCGATCGCGAAGAAGATGGCGTGCTTTTGCCCAGGCCGCATGGCGGTGGCAGGGCGCGTCTGCTTGACGACGAGGAGGCTAAAATCCTTAGTGAACTCGTGGAAGAGTGCAACGATCGCACGATCGCAGAATTGCGCGTAGCTCTGACAAAACAAATTGGAAAAACGGTCAGTACTTCCACACTTTCGCGCGAGCTTGCACGTGCCAAACTGACCAGGAAAAAAAAGACTTTCGCGCCACGGAATCCTTGAGCGAAGCACGTCAGGCGGAGCGCGTTTTGTTTCAGGAAGAAATCATGAGTCGGAGCAATCCTGATGATGTCGTTGTGCTTGATGAAAGCGGGTTTAACCGTGCAATGGCAAGGGGTTACGCACGATCAATCAGTGGCACGCGTGCGGAAAGTGCCAGGCCTGCAAACAAAGGAAAAAACGTGACGTTGCTCAGCGCAATGACCACGCAGGGAGCCCTTGCCTGGAGCATTTTCGACGGTGCTTTGACCGGCAAAATCTTTCTTACATGGCTGGATGAAGAGCTTGTGCCACGGCTTCGTCCGGGACAAATCGTCGTAATGGACAACCTGAGCGTCCACAAGGTCGCCGGAGTCCGCGAAAAGATCGAAAGCGCAGGCGCAACGCTGGTTTATTTACCACCCTACTCACCGGAATTCTCGCCTATCGAACTGATGTGGAGCTGGGTGAAAAGCTGGATGCGCCGTTTTAAGATCCGAAACCGCGACATCATGCCCATTGTACTGAAAAAGATTCTGCAAACTGTTGACCCAACGGCCTGCGCAAATTGGTTCCGTCATTGTGGCTGGAAAAAAGGTCAGGTCGAATGATCACTGCAATAAGGGGTGCAAATGGATTAGTGGTAAATGTACAAACTCATTAGCAGATGTTTCATACAGCCCATCATGTTCTCAAGTAACACGTATGCGCATATTTGGTGACAATAAAACTAAAGACATCTGCTCCGAAAACGCTATCCCTTGGAGCCTCTCCTCTTATTCAACCCTTAATAGAGATCTTTTAGCGTTATTAGTTCATGAATTCGGACATGTTTTAGAATTAGGTGACAACCCACCTACAACACAACAATCTGTCATGAACCAAGGTCATAGTAACGGACTATGGCGTCATTTACGCGCCTGGGATCGAAATTGTGCTCATCGGCAGAGTTCGAATAAAGGTCGAAAAAGTTATTACAAACTGTTAGGTCTCAATCATTTAGGTGGATGGTTTTATTATCACTCTTTCCCTTATCCTACATCACGAGGATTCATAGGTGGTCGATTTCAGCATTATTACGATAACAACTCACCAATACTTAGCAACAACTATTACAGTTTATATACAAGCTCTCTAGCCTTTGGATCTTCTCCATACCTGGAGGTCCAAAAACCTATTGGTTCGGGCTATAATTATTATTTCAATGACTATGTTCAAGTTAATGGACTTCCGAACTTCAACTCAACACCTTTATTCACATCATTAGGAGAAAAAGACCCTACAGAAGAAGGTGCTCGTATTTTCTATCAGTATTACAAAAATAAAAATGACGAAACACCACATATTAGAACTATTTGGACAAATAATCTTTTTGAAACAAAAGAAAGTGCGGATTTAGTTTCTTGCCATCCAACAAATTGTTCTAATCAATATCCATTAAGAACTGATGTACCTATAAATACTGCATATGATCCAGTTTCAAACAAAACAGTTTTTGTTAGCGTGGATAGTGGCGAACATGCACAAGGTCAAATTGGGCTTTACGCTGGCCTAGTATATAATTCTCTAAAACATACTTTAAACAAAAAACAAACGCTGTTCCCTTCTCTTTTTAATATGCCTTCAGCCGGAATAGGTGGTTGGACCTATTCTATGAGAACAGATTTTACGATAGGGATTGCGTGTGCAGATAGTCGTAATATATTTGATTACAATTGTTTACTCGCATGGAATGATAGTGGCCATCCTGGAGGTCATTTACTATATACATATTTTCGCGTTCAAAACGATTCAGTTATTATGTATCCCACAGTATGGAGACGAAGTGGCGCAATAGTTACCGGAGGTATTTCAGCAGCATACTTTAATGGTAGGTTCCATATGGCCTGGAAATACCCTGGCGTTCCTTTAGGTTACGCACGTACATTTACAGCAGGTTCATCGTATTCAGATTGGAACGTGGTTCTTGAAGATGTAGAGCCATTCATCATAGACTCGCCAACATTTATGCACCATCCAACACAAGGAAAAGCTTTATTATGGACAACACTCTATCCTTAAAACAATCACACAACGCACATCATCTGACAGGTGGAAAAATGAAGACAACCACGATTTTACTTTTATTTATTTATGCAACATTACTCAGCAGTTGCATGTCAGACAATTCGAACACATACCTTTCTTATTCAACACCAGATTCTGCCCCTACCGATCTTTGCGATGGACCGTGCGAGACAATAATCGTTGATGCATGCCGTCTTATGTATACATCCGATACGATGGTTTTTGCTACCGTCCTCGATAAACCTGTATTTGAGGAAATCAACCCTTATGAGGGGAATAAGCAACCCTATAAAAGCAGCTATTACCGTATTCAATTGGATGTAAAATGGCAGGCTGTTGAAGGTCAAAAGCTTGTACCATCACCCATAGATGTCATTCTCTTTACAGACACCTTTGACAAGATACCCCAAAAAGGAGAATCGATTCTAATAGGTTTACGTGCGGACCAACAAGAATGGTTTTCACTCGTCTATCTTTATGCACAAATGCACGACAAACAGGTTTCCACAAATAGTCAGCAAAGTGATGACGACATTTCAATTCAATTACCAGATGAATCGAGAGCTTTAATAAAAGCACTTACACATGCACGAAATGAATTCGCTACCGCTTGCACTCACGTAATAGATGCACGTATGGACGATGCCGAGTTTAAACGGATAGTTCGCGGAAACTAAACCTGTTTCCCCCCTAACGTAACGAAAATACACGCTTCCTAATCCGTTTAGAAGTTAGAAATAGCGAGTTCAGGTTTACACATCGCTCCCCAGCAGTTCCGGGGAGACCCAATCCCCCATCCCCGGCAATTCCACCTCAAACGCCTCCAGCTCCCTCCCGAAAAACCCGGCCAACTCCCCGATCACGTCCTCACTAAACTGATCGAAAAACTCGGCCGCTCCGCCCTCACCCACATCGCAATAATCCAGCAGCTTCCCCATCGGCGCATCCGGCATTCCACACGGCGTAAACATCCCAAAAGCCGTCATGTCGTTCACCACGTTAATCGCCGCGCCGTGCGTCGACACACCGCCCGACACCCGCATTCCAACACTCGCTAACTTGCGCGAAGGTGTTTCAGACTGCGTCCACAATCCCGGAATCTCCGGATCATACGCCGCCTCAACGCCGTATTTCCCCAACACGGTCGCAATACTAGCCGCCAGCCCACGCACCAGGTCGGAAACACCAAGACCAAGCGCATCAAGCCGCACAATCGGATAAATCACCAACTGCCCCGGCCCGTGATACGTCGCCTCCCCGCCTCGATCGATCTTGAAAACTTCGATTCCCTGCTCGCGAACCCAGCCCGGCGCCGAAAGCGCAGCCATGGTCGCACGTTTGCCCAGCGTAATCACAGGCGGATGCTGCAAAACCACAAGATAACCCTCCGACTCCCCGTCCTGCTCCTCACGGTTTTGCAGACGTTCACGAAGCTGCAATTGCAAAGCAAGTGCCTGGCCATACGGCACAACAGGAAGTCGGATGAGCTTCATACGATTTACTCGCTCAAGTCGTCGATAAACGCCATATCTACCAGCGTCACCGGAACCTGATACGTCTTCACGCCGATCCCTTCACGACTCAACATATCCACAAATGCCGTGCGATCGATCAGCGTAATCGGTGCCAATCGCTCCTCGCGACTTTCCTTGATCGCCGCCGCAGAAATCGAGCCGAGATGAATAATCACCCCTTCACTAGCCGAATAATGATGCAACGTGCTGCGAAGCTCCGTCACCGAAGCACTATCCAGCTCACGCTTACTATCGCCGACAACTTCGATACACACACGGATTTCACTCAAACCGTGATGCCAGTCACTCGTAAAGAATACGTCGCCTTCCGAAGAACGCTTCGAAACTTTGATATTTCGATAGCCTTTTCGCTCAAGCAACGTCAGCACAAGATGCTCCAGCGCCTCAGCCTTCGTCGACAGCAATGCCTCGCCAAGATGCAAAAGCGAATCCTGGCGAATTTCCTCGGCCAGACTCAAGATCTGCTGCTCTTTACGCACGCCAATCTTCGAAAAGCCCCACTCACTCAGGCCCCAACGCTGACGATCGTATTGCACAAACAACGCACGATGTCCGCGCAAGGCACGCATGTGGTTGTCGTTCGCAAGCGCTGCCTGAACCGTCGTCGCTGCATCATGCGTATGAAAACGCACCAGCTTGCGCTTAAAGATCTCATCGGCCAGCTCTTTTACACCAAGCGCCGTCTTACCATCTTGCAACACCGTCACAGCTGCTTCAGCAATTCCATCAAGACGCACAGGCCCCTGACTCAAATGCTTTTGCTCGACTGGAACATCCGCCGCATCACTATCACGGCCACCCTCACGATTTTCTCGACCGCCATCTCGCCCGTGACGCGACCCACGACGACGTCCGCCTCCACTACCTTCACGTGATTCACTACGTGATTCGCGCGCTTCCGGTGCCGGAGTCGGTGTAGCTGCAGGAGTCGGCGTAGGAGTCGGTGTAGCTGCAGAAGTCGGCGCAGACGTTGCCACCGGCTCACTCACAACCGCTACCGCTTCAGCGGCCGGCTCACTGCCAGTGCTCTGCGCATTGCCAGAATCACGATCGCCACGCTCACGTCCACCACGTGAACGACGACGACGGCGACCATTGCCCGAACGCTCCGAGCGAGTCGAAGACGCTTCTGCCTGACCACTTGCATCCGCCGAAACTTCCGCCGCAGCCGTTTTGCTCGCCTGAGTTGTCTGAGCTTCACTCGGGCGAGGCGCCAGCGCACGCATGGGACGCGAGCGAACCTCTTCTTCCAGGGCCGCAATCGACTCCTCGCGAAGCATATAAACGCCCGGACGCACACAAACGACCGGAGAATTCTCCTGTCGCTTTACTTCCTGATTCAAACGCTCGCTCATCGTCACTTCCGGCGTTTTGCCGATATGAGAGAGCAAGTTATCTTGTAGTGCTGCTTCGGTAATCTTCTTAAAGTGCAGTGGACGGCCTGCTTTTAGCAGAACCTCGATTGCTGCTTCGTAAAATGTCATTGGATTCGCTCCTCGCGATAATGGAGAAGCCCCAAGCCTACGATCAACCCCTGAAAGCTGGCGACTAAACCGCGCTTTTCTCCTGACGCCCCGAAACAAACAAGCTCGGAAACACCACTCCCATCAATTACTGGGGGCGTATCCCAAGCCAATACGTTCGTTAATTGCGTACAAGTAGAATTTGGCACGTACGAACACTCGCGTTAGCCAGCCTTGATGCAGTCGCTCGAAAAAGTACTGATGTCGCGCGTGACACCGCCGGGAGCTTCAAAATACTCACGACGACATCCACTACACAAACCACTTCCCGAACCTGCGCCGGTCGATTCCTATAGACTCAAAGCCTTCCGACCTTCTAAATTTGGCGATACTTCAAATTGTGTTTCCGCATACCTCGAAAACGACACCTACCAGAACGCCTGATCTCCCAAAGCCCTAATCTTTCGCTTCACGATTATCAGACGGCCAATACGCAGATGCGCGCACTGTACTATAGATCAAGCGCCAGACTCTAAGCATAATTCCTGCCGGCTGGACTGCTATAACCTTTTTAGTGCTTTACGATGGCTGCAATATTTCGATCTTTCCGTGCCCCAAAACCATCGCGCCGCAACGCCCTATCTTGTAGGACCGTTGCGGCGCGATAATTCGTCGTTCTTATTCCTCGGTTTCCGCTGCCGGAGGAGCTGCAAGATTGTAACGCTTGCGGAAGGCTTCCACGCGTCCTTCCGTATCCATCAGCATCTGCTTACCGGTATAGAAAGGATGCGAAAACGCGCTAACTTCGACCTGGACTACGAAATAATCCACGCCATCCACATTGCGGACTTCGCGCGAGCTCATCGTCGACTTCGTCATGATCTCATGCTCGCCGTCGACAAAAATTACCGGATTATATTTTGGATGGATATCAGCTTTCATCGTGTGTCTCCTGTTCTTATTATAATGAAGGATCTGTTTGATGGTTAACGCTACATAACAAACCGTTACGCGCGAATTCACCAAACGCCTATTAATCCTTCGAGGGTAAACTTAAAACTATTAAATTCGCTTGATTGCTTAAAACTTTCAGGATTGAGTCGTACTTTTACAGGCAATCCGTTATCAAGGCATGGCTACTATCGAAATCTTGTCAAAAACACAAGACTTCCTTTTCCCAAATTCACACGCTTTATCAAGAATACCCGAATCTGCACAACTTTTGAACGGATCAACCATGACCACCAAGCTCCACACCACACCCGTTCTGCCCAGCCAAAACTGGCAGCCCGACGTCCACCAGCGCCTCACAGACCTCATCGAGCGCCATTCTACAGCCACCACCGGCGATCTACCGCTGGCCGTATTCGACTTCGACAACACCTGCATCCTCAACGATATCGGCGAACTCTTCTCGCATTTTTTGATCGACGAGATGCTCTACCGCTACGATCTCAACGACTTCTGGGATCTGATCCATCCCGACGACGGCCGCGACGCACTCTACGACATCACCCAAAAAGCACTCCAGATCCCCGCCGCCAAACGCGCCCAGAGCCTGGCCTACGAACACTACCTCTACGAAATGGGCGCCCTCTACGGCCGCCGACTCACCCGCGCCGGCAAAGCCGACTGCTAC